>CANGCI010000218.1 GCA_947451995.1 Comamonadaceae bacterium
CAGTAAATGCGGCGAACAGGGTACATTTCATCAGAACCCACCACCGGAATGTAAACCTGTGGCACATCAAAGGGGGTTTTGACTTTTTGCTGCGCAATGCCAGGGGTGGCGCAACCTAAAAGTGCACCAGTTGACATCAATGCTGAGCCTTGGAAGAAATTTCGACGATCCATGTGACATCCTTCAACGTTGAACTTGAAAACAGTATGCCCGAAGCCCTAAACTCAGGCATTGGCACTATCCCCAGTCATGTCACTTAGAATTTGGGGTCTAACGCTTCCGCACAGGAAATATTCATGTCTTTGCATTCATTTCGCGCATTTTTGCTGGCCTTGGTCTCTGCCGTCTTGGTAGCGGCCTGTGGTGGGTCTTCGAGCTCGACCACACCACCGCCACCCGAAGGCGGCATCAGCTTGATTCCAGGTGACAGTCAAGTGACTGTGAGCTGGAAAGAAACGCCGGGTGTGGAGTATTGGATTTTTGCGGCCCCCAACAACCCCAACCTGGTACTGAGCACTTGGTTGGCTACCACGGGGTCAACCTATCGCCTCAAAGTGACATCACCATTCGTCGTAACGGGTCTGACGAACGGTACGCCCTACTCGTTTTTCATGACCGGCAGAACCAACAGCGGACCCGGAGGCGCGGCCACCCCCACTGTGACCGCAACACCACGCTTGGCAGGTACCACTTGGACCCTGGGTGCCAACCTCAACACTGGCACCAAGACGGGCATGACTTATGGCAGTTATGTTGAAACCGCCACCAACACCACCAAGCTTGCCTACTTGGCTGTCGGCAATGGTGGACGCCTCTATACAGCCACCAGCATCGACACTTGGACGGCACTCACCCCCGTGGTCTCCTCCGATTTGAACGCTGCTGAATTTGGCTTTGCCAAGTTTGTGGCCGCAGGTGCTGCTGGCAAAGTGATTTACAGCAGCGACACTCAAACATGGACCCAAGCGGCCAGCATCACCACGCAAAATTTGAACGCCATGGCCATCAACGGCAGCTTGGCTGTCGCTGTGGGTGACAACGGCACCATCATCACCAGCAAAGATGCCATCACTTGGACTGTGGCCACCAGTGTGCCAACTACGGCGCATTTGCTGGGCGTTTCCTACACCGCTTCTGGCACCTGGGTGGCCGTTGGCGCTGCAGGCACCATTCTCACCAGCACGGATGGCGCTACATGGACAGCACAAACATCGGCCAGCACAGCCGACCTAAAAGCTGTCGGCGCCTTGGCCAGTGTTCTGAATGGCACCACCACTTATCAGTTCATTGTGGTCGGTACCAACGGCACGGTTCTCAGCAGTCCTGATGCCATGACATGGACCGCGCAAAACGCCAACACCACGGCTTCTTTGAATGCCCTTTCAGCCACCAATCAGTTCTTGGCAGTCGGCGCCAACGGCACCATCATCACAAGTGCAGACGGCATCAACTGGACACGCCAAGTCAGCAACACCAGCGCCGAACTCAAAACATTGCTGCGTGCAGAAAATCAATACATTGCCGTGAACACGGCGGGTGGCATCGTTTCTTCCAAGTAAGTTGAAAGACCTTAGCCTTCAATGTTCAATTCTTGAATTTTGCGTGTGATCGTATTGCGGCCAATGCCCAATTTGACAGCCGCCTCAATGCGACGACCGCGTGTGGTGGCCAGTGCAGCTTGAATCAACAGGGATTCAAAACGGCGCGTCAACACGTCCCAAACATCTTGTCGGTCGGTGCTTAACAATTGCAGCGCCTCCACTTCCAGCGCGCTCTCCCAACCCGCGTGGGGCCCCAAATTCACCAAGGCATTGGCAGGTGCAGACTGCCCCACAGCGGCAGCCTCTGTGACGCCCGCATGATCATCTGCCTTGAGGGGCGCAAGCACAGCTTGCGTGTCTGAACTCGGTGCCAAAACTTCTGGCGGTAAATCCTTGGCCTCAATCATCTGCGCTGGGGCCATCACGGTGAGCCAATGGCAGATGTTTTCAAGCTGACGCACATTGCCTGGAAAATTGAAGTGACTCAATATTTCCAAAGCTTGGTCTGAAATGCGCTTAGGTTCAACACCCAGCTGCTGCCCGCTTTGAGACAAGAAATGTTTGGTGAGGACATACACATCCTCACGTCGCTCACGCAAGGCGGGCAATCGCAAACGGATCACATTCAAACGGTGAAACAAGTCTTCGCGGAACACGCCTTCTTTGACGCGCTGCTCTAAATCTTGGTGGGTGGCCGCAATGACCCGCACATTGGCTTTAACGGCACTGTGGCCGCCGACGCGGTAAAAATGGCCATCGGACAAAACACGCAGCAAACGCGTTTGCAAATCAAAGGGCATGTCGCCAATTTCGTCCAAGAACAGTGTGCCGCCCTCGGCCTGCTCAAAGCGACCACGGCGCGACGTTTGCGCACCCGTGAAGGCACCTCGCTCATGGCCAAAGAGTTCGCTTTCCAACAAGTCTTTGGGAATGGCCGCTGTGTTGATGGCCACAAACGGACCATTGGCGCGGGGGGAATGCTTGTGCAGTGCACGCGCCACCAACTCTTTGCCAGAGCCCGACTCGCCGGTGATCATGACGGTGACATTGCTTTGAGACAAGCGTCCAATGGCGCGAAACACATCCTGCATGGCCGGCGCTTGGCCCAACATTTCAGGTGTGGATGCCATCAACTCTTCGGCCACCTCTTCGCGCTGGCTTTCTTCCAAGGCTCGGCGAATCAACTCAATGGCTTTGGGCAAATCAAAGGGTTTGGGCAAATATTCAAAGGCACCGCTTTGAAATGCAGAGACGGCACTGTCCAGGTCGGAAAACGCCGTCATGATGATGACGGGCAAACCAGGCAGGCGTTGCTTCACTTCTGTCAGCAAATCCAAACCGGAACCACCCGGCATGCGGATGTCGCTGACCAACACTTGAGGCCCATCGCGGCCTTCATCCGTGTTCAACGCGGCCAAGACCTCGCGCGGGTTGGTGAAGCTGCGTGTGGCCAAACCCTCGCGCAACAAAGCCTTCTCTAGGACGAATCGAATAGATTGGTCATCGTCTACGATCCAGATAGGCTTCATGGGTCTTAACTTTCTTTATGTGGCATGCACTGAAACGGCTCAGGGCAACGGAATCAAAATTTTGAAATCAGTTCGACCTGGAACGCTTTCACACTCAATCAAGCCATGGTGCTGTTGAACAAAAGTCTGCGCCAATGTCAGACCTAAGCCAGAGCCCCCTTCCCTTCCCGTAATGAGCGGAAAGAAAATTCGGTCTTTGATCGAGTCTGGAACACCAGGCCCGTTGTCAATCACATGCAATTCCAATGCCAGTCGATACCTTTGCTTGCCAAATGTGACTTGCCGGGCAATTCGTGTCCGAAAGATGAGCTGGGCATCGCCCTCGGTGATGCGATCGGACATGGCCTGGGCGGCGTTGTGAGCGATGTTCAGAACGGCCTGGATCAGCTGCTCCCTGTCACCTCTGAACTCGGGAATGGAGGTGTCGTAATCGCGAACCACCCGAATGCCTCTTGGAAACTCAGAAACAATCAAGGACCTGACGCGTTCGCACACTTCATGGATGTTGACGTCCCCAACCATGTGAGGACGGCGATGGGGCGCTAGCAGCCGGTCCACCAAGGTTTGCAAGCGGTCGGCCTCCCGGATGATGACTTGCGTGTACTCCGTCAACTCTTTGGATTCCATTTCCATTTCAAGCAACTGTGCGGCGCCGCGAATGCCTCCCAAGGGATTCTTGATTTCATGCGCCAAATTGCGGATCAGCTCTTTGTTGGCTTGGGCTTGGTCTATCAGGCGTTCTTCTCGGTCTTGACGGGTTTGTTGCTGAATGGGCAGCAATTCAATGATGACCTC
>CANGCI010000219.1 GCA_947451995.1 Comamonadaceae bacterium
GTCGCCTGCCATTTGGCGTGACTTGATTGAACCCTTGTGTGTCTCGGCTTTGAACACCCCTGCACAGCAGGCCAGTGGCACTGTGTTTTTGCGCGTCTTGAAGGACGCCGTGTTTGGCCCCCCTGGCAGTGCAGACCTTCTTTTGCCTCGACAAGACTTAGGCCAGATCTTTCCGCACGCAGCCATTCGCTGGCTTGAGGCGCGTCACGCAAAGTGCCAACTTGGCTCGCGCGTTGAAGCGCTTTCAATCGACAAGACGGGCACCGGACGCTGGCAAATTTTGGATGAAATTTTTGATCATGTGGTGCTCGCAACACCTGCATGGGATGCTGCGCATTTGATGGCCACCCTGAACCCTGCATGGTCGCAAACCGCCAGCGCACTGAGCCATGAAGCCATTGCCACGGTCTACATTCAGATGCCACGCGATTTCAAATTGCCTCAGCCCATGCTGTCTTTGCCATCTAGCAAAGAAGCGCCAGCGCAGTTTGTCTTTGATCGTGGGCAGATGATGCAAGGCAACACGCCAGGATTGCTCGCCTTCGTGGTCAGCGCCGCAGACATGCCTAAGCAAACTTTGGAAGCTCACGTGTTGCAACAAGCGCTGGGTTTACTCAAGGCATTGCGCCCAGGTACAGACCACTTGAACACGATGCAAGTGCCGCAAACAGTGATTGAAAAACGGGCAACCTTTGCCTGCACACCCCAGTTGCGCAGGCCCAGCGCTCATCCAGTCCAAGGTTTAAGTGTGTGCGGTGATTACGTGGCGGGCCCCTACCCTGCGACCCTGGAGGGCGCCATTTTGTCTGGCATTGCCGCGGGCCAGCAGGCGGCGCAGCCTAGCGAGGCTTAAGCCAATTTTCGAGACGCTGCAAATCCAGGCCTGCCCACACAAGCATCTAACCAGGTTTTGACTGTGGGGAATTCAGTCATCAACAGCTCGGATGTCTTGGCCCAAACCAAGACACTGGCCACACACAAATCCGCCACCGTAAAGCGCTGACCCGACACGTAATGCGCCCCCGCCTTGGCTTGTGATTTCAAATGGGCCTCCAGCACTCGGCAAGGCACACGCAGCCTTTGCTCTGCAGCGTCGGCCAAATCGGGTTTGCGTTGCTCGGCGGGCATGGCCAAGCGGTGCATCAAGACGGTCAACGCATCCTTCTCCACTTCGGTCACGGTCCAAAAACTCCAGCGCAAGGCATCGGCTTCTTCTTGTGCGTTGGCTGGGGTGATGGACTGCCCATCGGCTTTGCCATGAACCTTGGCCAGGTACAGTGCGCACGCCATGCTTTCCCACACGGTGACTTTGCCTTCAGGTCGCAAGTCTTCAATGACGGGGATATGACCGTTTGGATTGAGTGCCAAAAAATCGGGCGAGCGCGTTGCACCGCCCTGATAAGGAACAGACACATGTTCGAAGGTCAAACCCAATTCTGCTGCCGCCCACAAAGGCCGCACTGCGCGTGACGCGCCAATGCCATAAATCTTCAGTGTCATGTGTTGCTCCTGTTGTCTTTTGAAATTGGTTTTTCAGACCGGCCAAGACTCGCACAAAGCCTTCAAACTGATCACCGTGAAAGGCGCAGGATGAACGTCGTGAGTCCAAGGTTTTTCTTCCCGATTCACCCACACGGCTTGCAGGCCCGCACGTTGGGCGGCCAAAACGTCCAAATGAGGATCATCGCCAATGTGAAGCACTTCATCGGGCAAGACGCCCAAAGCCTGTGCGCCTGCATGAAACATTTGGGGATCGGGCTTGCCGACGCCCAAGTTAATGGGATTGAACGCAGCTTTGAAGTAAGCGGCAAGACCCACTTTTTGGATATCTGCATTGCCATTGGACAAAGCAACCAGAGGGAACTTGGCATTTAAAAACTGCAGCGCAGGGAGTGCATCGTCAAAAAAAACCACCTTTTGACGTGCTTCAAAAAACACCTCAAACGCTGGCTCGGCCAAGTTGGGGTCTTCGCCGGCCCTTTGCAGCAACACGCGGATGGCTTCGCGGCGCAATGCCGACAGGTCATTGCCAAGGTCGGGCCGCAAGGCTGGCATCTCTTCACGAATTTGCCGCTGATAGCCCGGAATGGCGCACAAGGGGGCTGTGAGGGGGGCTTTTTCGGCCAGCCATTGGGCCAGCGTCTCCTCGGCCCGGCCAATCGTGGGCCAAACGGGCCATAAAGTGTCATCTAAATCAAGGGAGATGGCTTTAATTTTTGAAAAGTCGATCATGGTGGGAGAGAATAACGCATGGCTTTCCAAAAAGAACCCCCTTTTCAACACGGACAATCTGCAAAAACAGCCGTGTTGTACTGCAACCTCGGTACACCCGCTGAACCCTCCGCCCCCGCTTTGCGCCAATATTTGGCCCAATTTTTGGGTGATGCACGCGTTGTCGAAATTCCCAAGGCCATTTGGTGGCTCATCTTGCACGGCATCATTTTGCGAGTGCGCCCCGCCAAATCAGCAGCCAAATATGCCAGCATCTGGACCACCGAAGGCTCCCCGCTTCGCGTTTGGACAGACAAACAAGCACAAGGTTTGGCTGAGAAACTCAAGCAACGTGGCCACGATGTGCTGGTGAAATACGCCATGACCTATGGCCAGCCCAGTGTTGCTTCGCAAATTGATGCGCTTCGCCTTGAGGGTGTCACACGCATCTTGATCGTTCCGGCTTACCCTCAGTACAGCGGCACCACCACGGCACCCGTTTTTGATGCGGTGTACCGTTGGGGCCTGACCACCCGCAATTTGCCCGAGTTTCGGTTTGTGAACCGTTACCACGATGACGCAGGCTACATCCAAGCTTTGGCCACACGCATCCAAAACCACTGGGCAGCGCATGGCAAAGCAGATCAGCTGGTGATGAGCTTCCACGGCGTGCCCGAACGCACCTTGCAATTGGGCGACCCCTACCACTGTGAATGTTACAAAACGGGTCGCTTGTTGGCTGAAAAATTAGGTCTCGACAAAACACAATACAAAGTGACTTTCCAATCACGTTTTGGCAAGGCCAAGTGGTTGGAGCCCTACACCGAGCCAACCCTCATTGCCATGGCACAAGCCGGCACGCAAAGTGTCGATGTGGTGTGCCCAGGCTTTACAGGTGATTGTTTAGAGACGCTGGAAGAAATCAGCATGGAAGCCCGAGAGGCCTTTTTGCATGCAGGCGGCAAAACATTCAACTACATCCCTTGCTTGAACGATGAGCCCACTTGGATGGATGCCTTGGCCAACATCAGCGAGCAACACTTGCAAGGTTGGCCCACGTCGGCTCAGGCTGTCAGTGCGCAGGCCGCCGCTTCAGCGAATTCTCGCCAGCTGGCCTTGGCGCTTGGCGCCAAAGACTAAGCCATTCCTTCAGGCGATCTGGTGGCTTGGCTTAGGCCTTCAAAAGGCCCATGGCCACCAAGTCACGCCGCACTTGGGCCGGCTCATCAAATCGCAAGCCAGTCCAACCATGGGCGTGCGCAGCGTCGATGTTGTGCTGAACATCGTCAATGAACACCGTCTCTTTGCCAGACACCCCAAAGCGCGCATTGGCACTTTGGAAAATGGGCAGTTGTGGTTTGATTTGTTGAAGGCGCGCTGAAAAAATGCCGTCTGAAAAATGACGGAAAAAATCATTCGAACGTTCCAAATGGTCGGCATAGCTCGCGGGCATGTTCGACAAGAAATACAGCGGATGCCCTGCTGCTTTCAAATCGGAAATGATGTCAACGGTGCCCACTTGCGGCACCATGTGCGGTGGAATGCTGGCAATCAATAAATGCATGTCGGCTTCGGGAATGCCCACACGTTTTGAAATTTTGGCAGCCAAAGCATCGGGCTCAATGAGGCCCAAATCAAACTGCGCCCA
>CANGCI010000220.1 GCA_947451995.1 Comamonadaceae bacterium
CCCGCTGACAAACTGTGGGCCACCGTCTACATTGAAGACGACGAAGCCTACGACATTTGGACGAAAGAAATTGGCCTGCCACCCGAGCGCGTGGTGCGCATTGGTGACAACAAAGGCGGACGCTACATGTCCGACAATTTCTGGATGATGGCCGACACCGGCCCTTGCGGTCCTTGCTCCGAAATCTTCTATGACCACGGTCCTGAAATTGCTGGCGGCCCCCCCGGTAGCCCTGAACAAGACGGCGACCGTTACATTGAAATTTGGAACAACGTGTTCATGCAATTCGACATGCAGCCCGACGGCAGCGTGAAGAACTTGCCTGCACCTTGCGTTGACACCGGTATGGGCCTGGAGCGCTTGGCAGCCATTCTGCAGCACGTGCACAGCAACTATGAAATCGACATATTTGATTCATTGATCAAAGCTGCGTCGCGTGAAACAGGCTGCAAAGATTTGGAAAATAAGTCATTGCGAGTCATTGCCGACCACATTCGCGCCACCGCATTCTTGGTGAGCGATGGCGTGGTGCCTAGCAACGAAGGCCGTGGTTATGTGCAGCGCCGCATTGTGCGCCGTGCCATTCGCCACGGTTACAAGTTGGGCCAAAAAACACCGTTCTTCCACAAGCTGGTGCCCGACCTGGTGAAGTTGATGGGCGCGGCTTATCCCAGCTTGGCCTCACAAGAAAAACGCATCACCGACATCTTGAAGGCTGAAGAAGAGCGCTTCTTTGAAACCTTGGAAGTGGGCATGCAAATTTTGGACGCAGCCCTAGAAGGCGGCGTCAAAGTGTTGCCTGGTGAAGTGGCTTTTAAATTGCACGATACCTATGGCTTCCCCTTGGACTTGTCGGCCGACGTTTGCCGCGAGCGCGATTTGAGCGTGGACGAGGCCGGCTTTGCCGCCGCCATGGAGCGTCAAAAAGCCCAAGCACGTGCAGCCGGTAAATTCAAAATGGACCGCGCGTTGGAGTACACCGGCGCAGGCAACACCTTCGTGGGTTACGACGAACTGCAAGCCACCGCCAAAGTGTTGGCGCTGTATGTGGAGGGTACCCCCGCTTCAGAACTCAAAGCTGGTCAAAACGGCGTGGTGGTGTTGGACACAACACCTTTCTATGCAGAGTCCGGCGGCCAAGTGGGCGACCAAGGCTTGTTGCAAACAGCGGGCGCCAAGTTTGAAGTGGCCGACACCTTGAAGATCAAGGCCGATGTGTTTGGTCACCATGGCGTGTTGTTGGAAGGCAGCCTCAAAGTAGGCGACGCAATACAAGCTCAAGTGAACACCGACGTGCGCGCGGCCACCGTGCGCAATCACTCGGCTACACACTTGATGCACAAAGCCTTGCGTGAAGTCTTGGGTGACCACGTGCAACAAAAAGGTTCCTTGGTGAATGCCGAGCGCACACGATTTGACTTTGCGCACAACGCCCCCATTACCGACGAACAAATCTTGGCCATTGAAGCCAAAGTGAACCAAGAAATTTGGGCCAACCCCGCTACGCAAGCGCGCGTGATGGACATTGAGTCGGCACAAAAAACCGGCGCCATGATGTTGTTCGGCGAGAAGTACGGCGAAACCGTGCGCGTGTTGGACATCGGCTCTAGCCGTGAACTGTGCGGCGGTACCCACGTGCACCGTACCGGTGACATTGGTTTGTTCAAAGTGGTTGCTGAGAGCGGTGTCGCCGCAGGCGTGCGCCGTATTGAAGCCGTCACAGGTGGCAATGCTTTGGCTTACTTGCAGTCTTTGGAAGCCACCGTTTCCAAAGCAGCTGGCAGCTTGAAAGCAGCGCCTTCAGAACTCAACAGCCGCATCGCCCAAGTCTTGGACCAAGTGAAATCCTTGGAAAAAGAAATGGCCGCGCTCAAAGGTAAATTGGCTTCGTCACAGGGCGATGAGCTCATGACGCAAGCGGCCGATGTGAAGGGCGTGAAAGTCTTGGCCGCCTTGCTGCCAGGTGCCGATGCCAAAACTTTGCGCGACACGATGGACAAGTTGAAGGACAAACTGAAAACCGCCGCCATTGTGTTGGCAGCGGTGGACGGTGACAAAGTTCAATTGGCCGCAGGCGTGACCGCGGACACCACTGGCAAAGTGAAGGCCGGTGAGTTGGTGAACTTCGTGGCCCAGCAAGTGGGTGGCAAGGGCGGTGGCAAGCCCGACATGGCTATGGCGGGTGGCACGGATGCAACCCACCTCAATGCTGCATTGGCCAGTGTGCAGGCTTGGGTGACCGAACGCTTGTGATATTTCAAATGCACTGACGATTTCGTCGTGAGAAATTTGAATTTGAAGAAAGCCCCGAGAGGGGCTTTTTTCATGGTTGATTGCAAGTGAATGGCAGAGTCTTTGTTGGGAGAATGTTTAAGCTCATGTGCATTCACTTGACTTGTCTGGGTGATTCAAAAATAATAACTGTTAATAATAGTTAGGATGTCAAATGCCAACCAGTGTCGCCCTCAGTCCTCATTTCGAATCCTTCATACGAGATCAAGTTGAAAGTGGTCGCTACAACAACGTCAGTGAAGTTGTTCGGGCAGGTTTGCGTTTGCTGGAAGATACAGAACGCCAGAAAGACATGCAGCTTCAGGCGCTAAAGGCTGAGTTGGAGGCTGGTAAGGTCAGCGGCCCAGCTCAGAATGCAGCACCTGTTTTTGATCGATTAAAAAGCAAATACGCTAAACAAGCCAAATCAAAAAGTCATTGATGCTGTTAAGCATCACGCCTTTAGCGGCTCAAGATTTAGAGGAAATTGGCGACTACATTGCACAAGACAATCCATTGCGTGCTGTTGAATTTTTAACAGAGTTGCAATCGCATTGCGAAACGATTCTTCGCAATCCTGAGGGATATCGACTGCGACAAGAGTTATCAAAAACAATGCGTTCGTGTTCTCATGGCAACTACGTGATTTTTTATGAGTCTGACCAGCGAGAGGTCAGCATCGTATGTATTCTGCATGGTGCACGAGATTTTTTTTAAAGTGTTCGATTCGACATAAGTTGCGCGCATTGAAAGATTAAAAAAGCCCTTTCAGGGGTTTTTTAAAGGCAGAACATTTGGCAGCCTAGTTCGGTCAAGGGTATTCCTTAGGGTACTCAATTTAATTTTATGCATAAAATTAAATTTATGGATAAAAACCAAAACCCTACTGCCAATGAAATTGCACTGAGTGCTTTGCGGCAAGATGTTTTGTCATTGGCATTCATGCCAGGCGCCAAGTTGAAGGTTGAGCATCTGCAGCATGCTTATGGCCTGTCTTCCAGCCCCATCCGCGAGGCTCTCAACAGGCTGACTGAAGAAGGATTGGTACGTTCTGATGAGCGTAAAGGATTTCGAGTAGCCGCGGTTTCTGCAGAAGATCTGCAAGACATCACCAGCATGCGATTGCTAATCGATCTGCCTACTTTAGAGCAGGCCATGAAATTTGGCAATGACGCTTGGGAAGCTCGAGTGATAGCAAGCTTTCACTTGCTAGAAAAAATTGAAAACAGGTTGCCTGAGGGGCCTGTTGTGTTGGATTCAGAGTGGAGTGCGTTGCACAGAAATTTTCGCCGCACCATGATGAGTGCCTGCCCTTCGGAGCGCATGGTGCTTACCAGTAGCAGCTTGTTTGATCAAGCTGAAAGGTATCGCCACATTTCTGCCAGATACCGCACTGTCATCAAGCGTAAAAGCGATGAACACAAAGTTTTGATGCGCGCCGTCTTGAAGCGTGACATTGCAACCGCGATGCAAATGCATCAAGAGCACGTGTTGAGTACGCAAAAAAATGCCCTCAAAGCTTTGAAGCAGTGGCATCAAGATTCAAATTGACCGTTGGAGAAGCTCATGTTGAAAGTCA
>CANGCI010000221.1 GCA_947451995.1 Comamonadaceae bacterium
CGCTTTAGGCGCAGCCTTCTTCACAACAGGTTTGCCCTTGGACACGACTTTGGTGACAGCAGTTTTGACTGCTTTCGCAGGTGCGGGTTTGCTCAGTTTTTTGGCAGGTGCAGCCGATTTGGCTTTGGCACTTGCCGCTGTACTGGTTTTTTTCACTGCGGTTTTTGAGCTCGTTTTAAGGGGCTTTTTCACGTCCTGTCTCCTAGCCGTGGCGGCTTACGTGCCCCTCAAGGCACCAGCCATTTGCAAATGAATTGTGGTCATCGGCTCATTTGCGTCAAAACCCATATTTTTTCGACCTTCTGGGCGCATCGGACCCCCAATTAAGGGACCCCGTCAGGGCGCAGATTGTAGCGACTGAAAGCCCTCAAAACGCTTTCTGGAAAACTAAACCAAGCATTGCTCCAAACCTTGCAACAAAATGTCTTTGGGCAGGTCAATGCCGATGAACACCATTTTGCTGACTTTGGGCTCGTTTTCAGCCCAAAGTGGTCCCAAATCGCTGCCCATCAGCTGGTGAACGCCTTGGAAAATAACTTTCCGCTCGGTGCCCTTCATGTTCAAAACACCCTTGTAACGCAGCATGCGGGGACCGTAAACATTCACAATGGCGCCCAAAAAGTCTTCCAACTTGGCTGGCTCAAACGCTTTATCTGATTTGAAGACAAAGCTCTTCACATCATCGTCAAAGTGATGGTGGTGGCCATGCCCCTCCCCTTGATGCGAGGGGTGATTGCAGTGCTCGCCATGTTCGTGGTCATGATGATCATGGTGCTCATGGTGCTCATGGTCATGATCGTGCCCGCAGTGCTCATCGTGCACATGCGGCGCTTCTTCTTTCAAAAAGTCAGGATCAATGTCCAATTTGGCATTCAAGTTGAAACCACGCAAATCAAACACTTCTGCCAATGACACCTCACCAAAATGCACTACCTTCTGAGGTGCACGGGGGTTCATGTGTGCCAAACGGTGCTGCAAAGCCTCGAGTTCAGGCTTTGAAACCAAATCCGCTTTGCTAATGAAGATCTGATCGGCAAAACCCACTTGCCGACGCGCTTCCTGGCGATCGTTCAATTGCTGCGCCGCATGCTTGGCATCCACCAAGGTCAGGATCGAGTCCAACAAAAAGCTTTCCGCAATTTCATCGTCCATGAAAAACGTTTGCGCCACAGGCCCAGGATCAGCCAGCCCCGTGGTCTCAATGACCACGCGCTCAAAGTCGAGCTCACCCTTGCGCTTCTGAGCCGCCAGTGTCTGCAAGGTCGTCCGCAAATCTTCCCGAATCGTGCAGCAAATGCACCCATTGCTCATTTGAATGATTTGCTCATTCGTGTCCGACACCAGAATGTCGTTGTCAATGTTCTCTTCGCCGAACTCATTCTCAATGATGGCAATCTTCTGACCATGCGCCTCCGTCAACACCCGCTTGAGCAGCGTCGTCTTACCCGAGCCCAAAAAGCCCGTCAGGATGGTTGCAGGAATCAAAGCCATGGACATACTCCAAAAGAGAATAAACAGTCATTAAAAGAGGCTGAAGTGTACCTACCCGAGCAATAACCTAGCAGGATGAGGATGGAATCGAGTACCAAGTGTCATTCCTGGGCAAGGATGAATGGGGTGGGCAACGATTTCTGGTACCCCAGCATGAGGCGCCCGCCCCATTCATCCTTGTCCAGGAAGCGCGAGAAGTCTCAACGCTTCTTAACCACTACCAAGCCCTTAAGGTACTCCCCTTCAGGAAAATAAACCGTCATAGGATGATCCGGCGCCCCCTGCAAACGTTCACTGATGTACCCATCCACCCCCGCATCCGTCCCAGCCGACGCCACAATCTTGTGAAACAAATCGGCACTGATCCCACCCGAGCAAGAGTAAGTGAACAACTCACCCCCAGGCGCCAACAACTTAAACGCCAAACGATTGATGTCTTTGTAAGCCCGCGCAGCCCGATCGGCATGCGCTGCAGTCGGCGCAAACTTTGGCGGATCCAGCACGATGGCATCAAACTGCACACCTTGCTCAATGAAAGACCGCAGCGACGCATTGACATCCGCATCCATGAACGTGGTGCGCGACAACTCAAAACCATTCAGCAACACATTCGCCTTGGCCTTTTCCAAAGCAGGCCCCGACGAATCAATCGACGTCACATGGGCTGCGCCACCCGCCAAAGCCGCCACACTGAACCCACCCGTGTAGCAATAGCAGTTGAGCACACTTTGAAACTTGCGAAACAGCGTGTGTTGATAAAAGCGGTAACGACTGTCGCGTTGGTCCAAATAAAAACCAGTCTTGTGGCCTTCGGCAGTGTTCAGCAACAGCTGCCACTGATGCTCTTGCAGCGTGATCTCTGTGGGCCCCTCCCCGCGCAGCCAACCCGTCACCTCAGGCAAACCTTCGAGTGAGCGCACATTGGCGTCTGAGCGTTCGTAAAGCTTGGTCAAGCCTGTGGCTTTGAGCAGCGCATCGGCCATCACATCCTTGAAACGCTCCGTGCCGCAAGAGGTAAATTGCGCCACCAAAGTGTCGTCATAGCGGTCAACCACCAAACCAGGCAGCCCGTCAGATTCGCCGTGGACCAAACGCATGCCATTGCTTTGAATGTCAAACAAACTGCGCGCTTGAACCGATTTGTGAATCAGCCCTTCGATGAAGGCTGGGTCAATGCGCTGCGCTTCATCAAAACTCCAAACCCTTGCGCGAATGCGCGAGGTGGGGCTGAAAGCCGCCCACGCCAAAAACACACCTTCATGTGACTCCACGCGCACGGTTTCACCGGCATCGGCACTGCCCTTGGCAATGGCCGATTCAAAAATCCAGGGGTGTTGGCGTTGCAAAGAGCGCTCTTTGCCAGCTTTGAGTCGAATCGTTTTCATACTGCCATTGTCCCACTCTCGGTGGTTCAAAACAGATGCCGGTACCGCCGATTATTTTTTCTCTGCATTGCCAGCACCGCGCTTGGCGCGAGGGTGCGCCGCGTCATAAGCTTTGGCCAAATGCTGAAAGTCCAAGCGCGTGTAGACCTGCGTGGTGCTGATGTTGGCATGGCCCAGCAGTTCTTGCACCGCGCGCAAATCGCTGCTGGATTGCAGCACATGGCTGGCAAATGAATGACGCAACATGTGGGGGTGCACTGGGGTGGCCAAACCCGCCAACAAACTGCGGCGCTTGAGGCGCTGCCACACTGACTGCGCCGTCAGGCGCGTGCCATGCTTGCCTGGAAAAAGCGCCAGCGCAGCGTCCGACAAACCGGGCACCGATTGCGTCATCATGCCCATGGCTTGGCTGCGCAAGGGCAACCAGGTTTCTAGCGCCTTGATGGCCGCTTGTCCCAAAGGTACCGTTCTGCGCTTGCCGCCCTTGCCCTGCACCATCACTTCGGCACCTTGCAAGTCAATCCAGCCGCGGCCCTTGTTGGAAGCTTCCGTACTGGCCACCACATCCAAACCCGTGAGCTCGGCCACACGCAAGCCACAGCCGTACAACAGCTCCACTATGGCGGCATCCCGCGCTTCTAACCAAGGATCGTCTGCTTCTTCGGTGTGCTCGGCCAATTGGACGGCTTCGTCCACCCCCAAGGCTTTGGGCAAGGGCTTGGCCACTTTGGGCGCGCGCACGCCTTCAACGGGATTGTGCGAAATGAGGCTTTCACGCGCCAGCCAATGGTAGAAGCCGCGCCAGCCCGACAAGATGAGGGCAATGCCGCGGCCCGTGCGGCCGCCGCTGTGCATTTGCGCCACCCACCGGCGCACATGCAGGGTTTGAACTTGTGCCAAATCGACGTTGGCGGCCTGCGCCAACTCA
>CANGCI010000222.1 GCA_947451995.1 Comamonadaceae bacterium
AAAGTGCGCACGAAGGGCACCATCACTTGCACATTGGTCAAACCCATCTCGCCTCGAACGCGTTTGATGGCTTCGCACTCCATCGCAAAGGCTTCTCCAAAATCTTCACTGATGTAACGCGCTGCGCCGCGGAAACCCAGCATGGGATTTTCTTCTTCTGGCTCGTATCGGCTGCCACCAATGAGTTTTCTGTATTCGTTGCTCTTGAAATCGGACAGGCGAACAATCACAGGCTTGGGCCAGAACGCAGCAGCAATGCTGGCCACGCCTTCGGTCACTTTGTCGATGTAAAAAGCTTTGGGTGATGCATGGCCGCGTGCCACAGATTCAACAGCCTTCTTCAAGTCTGCATCAATGTTGGGGTAATCCAAAATGGCTTTGGGGTGCACACCAATGTTGTTGTTGATGATGAACTCCAAACGCGCCAAGCCCACACCTTGATTAGGCAATTGCGCAAAGTCAAATGCCAATTGCGGGTTGCCCACGTTCATCATGATTTTGGTGGCGATCTCAGGCATGGTGCCACGCGTTACTTCGGTCACTTCCATCTCCAGCAGACCGTCGTAAATGTGACCAGTGTCTCCCTCGGCGCAACTGACCGTGACCAAGGTGCCATCTTTCAATTGTTCGGTGGCGTGACCGCAGCCGACCACAGCAGGAATGCCCAACTCGCGCGCAATGATGGCAGCGTGGCAAGTACGGCCGCCGCGATTGGTCACAATCGCACTCGCTCGTTTCATGACCGGCTCCCAGTTGGGATCCGTCATGTCGGTGACCAGCACATCGCCAGGTTGAACTTGGTCCATTTCGGCAATGCTGTGAACCAATCGAACAGGACCTGTGCCAATTTTTTGACCAATGGCGCGGCCTTCTGCCAATACGGCGCCCTTGCCTTTGAGTTTGTAGCGCAACTCAGCGGTGCCTTTGGACTGGCTTTTGACAGTCTCTGGACGCGCTTGCAAAATGTACAAGAGGCCATCCGTGCCATCTTTGCCCCACTCAATGTCCATGGGGCGGCCATAGTGTTTCTCAATGACCATGGCGTATTGCGCCAACTGGGTGATGTCTGCATCGCTGAGGGAATAACGATTGCGCAGCTCCATGCCAACGTCAACCGTTTTGACCAACTTGCCTGAGCTGGCCTTTTCTTCAGGCGTTGAGAAAATCATCTGGATCAATTTAGATCCTAGGTTGCGACGAATGACAGCATTTTTACCAGCGGCCAACATGGGCTTGTGAACATAAAACTCGTCGGGGTTCACCGCACCCTGCACCACCGTCTCGCCCAAGCCGTAGCTGGACGTGATGAAAACAACATCTTCAAAACCAGTTTCTGTGTCGATGGTGAACATCACACCGGCAGCGCCCAAGTCGGAGCGAACCATGCGCTGCACACCTGCTGACAATGCCACCTCGGCATGCGCAAAACCTTTGTGCACGCGATAACTGATCGCGCGGTCGTTGTAGAGGGACGCAAACACCTCTTTCATTTTGTGCAACACGTCTTCAATGCCAACGACATTGAGGAAGGTTTCTTGCTGACCTGCAAAAGAAGCATCAGGCAAATCTTCTGCTGTCGCTGAAGAACGAACCGCAAAAGAAGCTTGCGGATTGCCCGCGCTCAGCGCTGCAAATTGATCGCGAATGGCTTTTTCCAAATCAGCCGGAAATGGCTGGGCTTCGACCATGGCACGAATTTCGGCGCCAACCAAGGCCAATGCGCGGACGTCTTCAACGTCCAAGGCGTCCAGCTTTTGGTTGATGCGGTCAACCAAACCGTCGTGCTTCAAGAAAGCACGGAAGGCAAAAGCGGTGGTGGCAAAACCTGTCGGCACTCGAACACCGCCTGGCAACTGAGAAATCATCTCACCCAAGCTGGCGTTTTTACCGCCCACAGACTCGACGTCTGTCATTCGAAGTTGTTCAAAGGGAACGACCAAGGCGTCCTTTGCAAAAAGGTTAGACATAAAAGCTCCAAAGTTAAAAAATCGGCAGTGCAGCCTGAACCAACTCTCAGAATCTTGGTTGTTGTTAGATTTGATTCTTGAGCGCCAGCAGGCGGTAGATAATGGATGTGATTTTAGGACGCAACGCCCCTCCTCCAACCTTAGAATTTCAACAATGCCCCATAGAACCGTATTTTTCATCTCAGATGGCACTGGAATCACAGCCGAAACCTTTGGCAACGCCATCTTGGCCCAGTTTGAGATGAAAACAAGGCATGTCAGACTGCCTTTCGTAGACTCCGCAGACAAGGCACACCAGGCCGTCAGGCAAATCAACCACACGGCTGAAATTGAGAACATCAAACCCATTGTTTTCACCACTTTGGTGAACATGGAGGTGCTGGACGTGATCCGAGCGGGCTGCAAAGGCATGCTTTTGGACATGTTTGGCACCTTTGTCAACCCGCTGGAAGAAGAATTGGGCTTGAAGTCGCACCACCGGGTGGGGCGCTTTTCTGACGTCAGCAAAAGTAAGGAATACCACGACCGCATCGAGGCCATCAACTTCTCTTTGTCGCACGACGATGGCCAAACCAGCCGGGACCTGGAGTCTGCTGAAGTGATCTTGGTGGGCGTCAGCCGCAGTGGCAAAACACCGACCAGCCTTTACCTGGCCATGCAGCACGGCCTGAAGGCAGCCAATTACCCCCTCATTCCGGAAGACTTTGAACGCAAGCAATTGCCACCTGCATTGGTGCCCCACCGGAAAAAGATTTTTGGACTCACCATTCACCCTGAGCGTTTGTCAGAGATTCGGAGTGAAAGACGCCCTAACTCCAAATACGCCAGCTTGCAAAACTGCATTCAAGAAGTGGCCGATGCGGAATCCATGATGCGCAGGTCTGGCATCCGGTGGCTTTCAACCACGCACAAATCGATTGAAGAAATCGCCACCACCATCCTGCAAGAAATCAAACCCGAGCGCTTGATTTATTAACGCAGGGTTGCCGCTATTTTTTCTGCACAGCGCTGCGCCAAGTCGAGATCTTTGGCCTCCACCATCACACGGACCAAAGGCTCTGTACCACTGGCACGAATGAGCACACGCCCCGTATCGACCAACTCAGCTTCCACGGCTTGAATGGCTGCAGCCAACTGAGGGCTGTCTTTCCAGTTCTGGTCTTTGGCAATGCGCACATTGATCAGCACCTGAGGGAACAAAGTGACTTCGGCCAACAATTGCGACATGGTCTGCCCCGTGGCGACGCAGGCTTGCAAAACTTGCAGCGCACTGATCAGGCCATCACCCGTGGTGTGTTTGTCCAAGGCCAATAAGTGACCTGAACCCTCACCGCCCAGTAACCAAGACTTTTCAAGCAGGGCTTCTAAGACGTATCGGTCGCCGACTTTGCTGCGAATGAATTCGATGCCCTTGCGTTTCAATGCCACTTCAACGGCCATGTTGGTCATGAGGGTGCCCACCACGCCAGGCACCACTTCATCGCGTGCAATGCGATCGCTGACCATCAAATAAAGCAACTCATCGCCGTTGTACAAGCGGCCTGTGTTGTCAACCACTTGAAGGCGGTCGGCATCGCCATCCAAAGCGATGCCGTAATCTGCGCCGTGCTGCTTCACGGCTTCCACCAAGGCTTCGGGGTGCGTTGCGCCCACGCCTTTGTTGATGTTCAGGCCATCGGGAGAGCAGCCAATCGCAACGACATCTGCACCCAATTCATGAAACACCTTGGGTGCAATTTGATAGGCGGCCCCGTTGGCTGCATCCACCACAATTTTCATGCCCTTGAGGGTAAAGTCATTGCTGAAAGTGCTCTTGCAAAA
>CANGCI010000223.1 GCA_947451995.1 Comamonadaceae bacterium
ATAGATTCTTCTGGATCTTTGATGTTGGAGAAAGCCCCAGTTGAGCCTCTAAAGGAATCACCACGTATCGCGGCTGCCAAACTTAAATCAGAAGATCGATTTGAGCAAGTACGCGGCAAGGCCAGTGTTCATTGGCGTACGCAAGAGTTAATGAATTTGCTTAGAGGTGAAAATTGATGTTGGTTGATACCAACATTCTGATTGATGTGCTTAACAATGAACCTGTTTGGGCTGACTGGTCCATCCTGCTTCCCAAAAGTTCCACTGGTCGCTCCCAAGGCCATGCATTGATCAAAAAAAAGGCGTAACTCCTTAGAGTTACGCCTTAATGGCACTCTCAAACGAAATCAGTTGGTGTAGATGGCGCGGCCGTTGGCAGGTTGCACAGGGCGCGCATTCATCTTGAAGGGGAAGTCGCTCACTTGCTCTTTGGCAATGTTCACTTGCGTCTTCAAAATAAAGAACTTCACTTTTTCGGTACAAGGCGGTGTGGTCAAAGAACCGTCGTAGTGGAAGAAGTCCATTTCTTTGGGCAACAAATTGGCGGGGTTGAACATCACGCCATCAGGAACCACTTCGGGGCCTTCAGCTTTGGGCGCATGCGTCCACAAAGTTTTGATGCCTGGGTTTTCATTGCCTTCGCGCAACATCACAGCCAGCACAGCCAATTCACCTTCAGTGTTTTTATGCACAAAGTGAACCACCATGGCAGAAGGTTTGCCGTCAATGTGTTCTTCGCTAGGGCGATGGAAGTGGAACTGCAACAAGTCATAGGGCTTGCCATCGATGCGAATTTTGGAGCCAGCAGGCACATTCACTTGAATGGTGTGGCCGTTGTTCACAATCTTCAATTGACCTTGTTTGTAATCAGGCGCAACGCTGAAGCGAACTTTTTCAAACGGACCCTTGATGTTCAAAGGTGCTTGTGACTTGCCTTTGCCGCAAGTTGGAAATTCTTTGCCCCAGTTTTCTGGGCCCATCGCACCTTCGTAATCCCAGTGGACGGCGTGTGTATCAGCTGGGCCGTGAGCGTCATTTTTGTCGCCCTTTTTATCGCCCTTCTTGTCATCTTTTTTATCGTCTTTTTTGTCTTCTTTGCCAGCAGGCGCTGCTTCAGCCTTGGCATCAGCCTTGCCGCCTTCAGCTTCCGCCGAACATTCCGACATCACTTTGACTTTTTGACCTGCAGCGGCCAATGCGTTTTGGGCAGCGCAAATCACTTTTTGCTGCGCTTTCCAGTCGGTCATTTCCAAAGCTTTTTGGAAGGCCTCGACGGTGGCGGGATCTTTGGTGCCATTGGTGAGCAAACGCACACCGGCCAAGCCCAACTGACGTTCGGGGGACAAGCCTTTTTTCTCTTTGGCGTAAACAGCCTCGAGGTCTTTGAGCACGGTGCCTGTAGAGAAGGCGGCTTTGACGGCTTCCAACTCTTGCGCTTTGGTCATCAAAGGCGGCAGCATTTCTTTGCTGGCAGCCAGTTCTTCCTCAGAGGCTTCGGCTTTTTTGTCGGCCTCTTCAACTTTTTGGGTCAGCTCCTCAACTTGAGCAGAGACCGCCGCGACGGACTTCTTCTGCGTCCAGCCAAAGTAGCCCGCACCCGCAGTCGAGATGGCTAGCAAAATGATGGCAATGATTTTGAACATGGTCTTTTCCAGAATTTAATTTCCGTGCTTAGGCAGATTCGGCACTAGGCTTGAAAACTTGAATTTATCGGTCGGCTTTGAAGCTGATGCCTCGGCCGTCGGTGGTCACGCCTACGATGTACAGGCGCTGGGTTTTGCCAGCCACAGGGCTGTTGGTGACAAAGGCCGCACCGTTCAAGGTTTGGCTTTTGAGTGAACATTGCGTGGCATTGGGGATGGTCAACGTGAAGGTGAACAAGTTGGTGCCATCAAAGTTGGGAGTCAACAAACTTTGAGTCAACAAGCAATCTTGCTGAAATGCCAAGGAGGTGGTGAGCTCGCCTTGGGCCGAAATGTTCAAGTTGAAGTTGTCCACAAAGCCCAGGCCATAAGACCAACGGCCTTGCCACGCACCTTGTATGCTGCTGAGGTTGGCGGGTGAGTTGTATTGGTAAGTGCTGGGTTGGCTGGCAGCCACCGTCACATCCTTGCCTTGTTCGATGCCAGTGGCAGGAAAACTGAGTGCAGCGCGGATGGCGCCATTGCCCAAATTGCTGATGGTGCCTGTACCGGTTCGCACAGCGCCCGAAATATTGGGGTAGTAAAACACGCGGGTGAGCAGGGCACTGGTGGTGCCAGTGATCAAGCCCGAACCGCTGTATAGATCTGGATCGGTGGCGTTGTAATGCAGGCTGTAAAAATTGGTGACAGCGCCAGAGCCGCCAGTGGTGCGCAACAAAATGCCCACCCAATCTTTGCCATTCAGGCTGGCCACATAGGCGCCTGGCACGGTGAGTGGTGTGGTGATAGGCGGTGCGGGCGGGTCTGCCGCGGCCACATCACTGCTGCCACCGCCGCCACATGCTGACAGCAAGATGGCAGACATGAACACAGTGGACTTGATCAGAAGACGATAGAACATGGTGATACTCTTTTCAAGAACGAAGCACTACTTTATAGTAGGGCGTATGACTGTCATTCAAATCACCCCTACAACGCAAGCCTGCCGCAGCAGCTTTGCGAACTCTTTGAAACAAGCCGTGGCCATTGCCGCCACTGCGCTGGTGATGTTGGCGCCGCATGCAGCGCATGCCGAGTGGCAAAAGGTCACCACCACCGACTCGGGCATCATTTATGTCGACGACGGCACCATCAAACGTGCTGGCCCCATCAGGTCGTTCTGGAGTTTGTTCGATTACAGAAGTCCCCAAAAAGCGCAGCGCGGTGCTTTTTATGTTTCTACGCGCACGCACATGGAAATGGACTGCCGCAAAGAGATGGTGCACATTTTGCAATTCTCTATGCACAGTGGCCCCATGCTCACCGGCGAAATCATCGACTCGCAAGGTGTGATGCGTGAATGGCAAACCATTCCACCCGACACCCCTTTGGTGAATTTGTTCAAACACGTTTGCGGTAAATAAATGCTGCATGGCTTTCATGGCCGCACCCATGCGGCCTGAAGCCAGTGTCTGTAGCGTGGCGAAAAGTTCCACGCAAAATCTTGCACCGACACACCTGCCGGAAAAACGCTGTGCGTTAAATGGTCCAGCCAAGGGCTTTGCGCATTCAACTGGGTGAGCCAATGTTGATCATGCCAATCGGGATGACGCACAGGCAGCGCTGAACCCTCGGCGATGGTTTCAAGCGTAGGTCCCGACATGCGGTCGTGCACGCTGCCCCACTCACGACCTTTCAAAGTCACTTTGAGTTGCTGCAGTTTTTTCTCAACCACTTGCCAATCATTGGCGGAATGTTGAAAGCGCACTTGCCCCAACACGTTGTCAAAAAATACACAGGCCTTCGGATGCTTTGACAACAAGGCGGGTAAATTCTGCATGGCATCTTGGGTATGGCAATGCAATTCCGTGCCTTGTGCTTTCAGTGCTGCACCATGGCGCCACTTGAACAGCATGCCCGCAAAGGGGTCGATGTCAAATGTGTCAACGCGTGCAAACTGCCCTAACCATTGACTGGACATCATCCAGCCGGCGCTGGCGCCAATCAACAGCAAACTGGGTTGACCTTCAACAGACTCAGGTTTGAAAGCTTGTACCTGCTGCATCAACCAGTTTTCAATGGCGTGAGACGTGGGGGCCCAGCGCGCTTGCGAGCGCCATGCCAACCAATGCCAAGTGATGCCGCCAGTGAGGTTCA
>CANGCI010000224.1 GCA_947451995.1 Comamonadaceae bacterium
GGAAACCACCCGCGTGCTCACCGAAGCTGCCATCATGGGCAAGCGCGACGAGTTGCGTGGTTTGAAAGAGAACGTCATTGTGGGTCGTTTGATCCCTGCCGGTACAGGCTTGGCTTATCACAAAGCCCGTGCCGCCAAAGACGCGATGGACGAGGCAGAACGCCGCGCCATCACAGAAGCCGAAGCCGTTGAATTGGCCGAAGCCCAACAGTTGACCGAAGACGCAGCCAACGCTGCCGATTCCAACTCCTGATCAAGCTCCGGCTTCGGCCGGATGCTTTGAAAAACGCCTCTGAACCGTCCAACGGCCAGAGGCGTTTTTTTTGAAGAAGTTTTGCTTCACAATGACGAGACCATGTCACTTCTGATCTTCAGCTCAGTCCTGGCCGTTCTGTTTTTTTGGGCGGTGGGTGCCTACAACCGTTTGGTGGTGTTGCGCGCCAGCGTGGCCAAACAGTTTGCGGCCGTCGATGCGCAGTTGTTGCGCGTCTTGGTGTGGATGCAGGGCAATTTGCCGGCGTCCATGCGCGACATGCTGAGTGAAATGGAAGAGGCGGCCTTGCCCGAGGCCTTGTTGAAGAATGAACGTGATTTGAATTTGCTCAAAATTTTGGAAGACTTGTCCGACAGCTTGGACTTGGCCCGCACACAACCTTTGTCGGCCAGTGCCATGCAAAAAGTCAATGAAGACCGACTGGCCTTGGCCGCTTGGGCCAAAGCCGAAGTGCGTGCCGGGCAAAGTGGCGAGGCCACTTGGTTCATCGATCCGCTGCCTTATAAATTTGACCGACTCAAAGCGCAGGCTTGGCCCCTGATGGACGCCTACAACCAAGCCGTCTTTCAATACAACGAAGCCGTGAACCAGTTTCCCGCCAGCTTGTTGGCCAAGCAAGTGAATTTCTTACCGGCCCAAATGTTGGACAACGCCGACTTGCTGGCCTGATTGCATGGCCACCTCGCAAGCAGCATCGAATTTGCAAGCGCCTTTGTGGCAATTGCTTCAAGCAACGGCTTCCGTTGCGCAGGCGGTTCACCATGGCCGCTCCATGACCGCGGCCATCGAGCAAGTGCCCAAAGACCTGCGACCCGGTGTACAAGCTTTGTCGTTTCAGGCCATGCGCTGGTGGGGCCGCGCAGTGGCTGTTCGCAAACAATTGGCGCGCAAAGCGCCGCCCGCAACCGCCGATGCTTTGCTGTGCACGGCATTGGCTTTGTCTTGGCGCGACGACTTGGCGCCCTACGCTGTGCACACCTTGGTCAACCAAGCTGTGGAGGCTGCGCGGCGCCACAAAGACATGCGTGCACAAGCGCCGTTTGTGAATGCTTGCTTGCGCCGTTTCTTGCGTGAGCGTGATGCTTTGCTTGCAGCCACTGAAGACGATGTCACTGCCCAATGGAACCATCCGGCTTGGTGGGTGAAGCGCTTGCAACACGATCATCCCGATCGTTGGGCCACCATTTTGGAAGCAGCGCAAGTGGCAGCGCCCATGACCTTGCGTGTGAATCCACAACATCACACAGTGGCCCACTATTTGGAGGCATTGCAGGCACAAGGCATTGAGGGCAAGGCCATCACCGCCGCAGGACAGCCCTCGGGTGTTCAATTGGACAAGGCGGTGCCTGTTCATGTGCTGCCTGGTTTTTCTCAAGGCCATGTGTCGGTGCAAGATGCCGCAGCGCAATGGGCGGCGCCTTTGTTGCTGAAAGGTTTGAAAGCAGCCGGCCCCCAACTGCGTTTGCTAGACGCTTGTGCAGCGCCGGGCGGCAAGACCGGCCACTTGCTCGAGTGCGAACCAAGCGCCAATGTGTTGGCCTTGGACGTAGACCCACAGCGCTGCGAACGCATTCAACAAAATGTCGACCGCTTGCAAGTGCGCGCCCAAATTGTGGCCGCCGATGCCGCCGATCCCTCCAAGTGGTGGGACGGTCAAAACTTTGATGGCATTTTGCTCGACGCGCCGTGCACGGCCTCGGGCATTGGCCGTCGCCATCCCGATGTGCGTTGGTTGCGCCGTGAGAGCGATGTGGCGCAATTGGCCGCCATTCAGGCCAAGTTGCTCAAAGCCCTTTGGCCCCTGGTCAGGCCCGGGGGCCGCCTGTTGTATTGCACTTGCTCGGTTTTCAAGGCCGAGGGCGAAACGCAAATCCAAACGTTTGTTCAACACAACACTGATGCCCTGATCTTGCCCTCTCCTGGGCATTTAACACCCTCAAATGTCACTTCTGATGCCAGTCTCCGCGACAATGGCATGGGTGAACATGACGGTTTTTATTACGCACTGTTGGAAAAGCGTTCAATGTGAGTTGAATGGCAGGGGGCGCACAGGCTTTTGGCTTCGTGCGCTGTGCGTACTGACATGGCTGACGGCCATGGCTTGCATGCCCGCCACAGCGCAAACCTCGGCCAATTCAGCCGTGGAAATCACCGAACTCAGACTGGAGCGTGCCGACGGCGCCTTGTTGCTGCAAAGCAGTTTGCGCATTGACCTCAGCACCACGGTTGAAGATGCGCTGCAAAAAGGCATGCCCATTTATTTTGTGACCGAGGCCGAGCTGACGCGCGACCGTTGGTACTGGTATGACAAAAAAGTGGGCGCCGTCAGTCGCCACTACCGTTTGGCCTACCAACCCCTCACACGTTTGTGGCGCTTGAATGTTTCGCGCGATCCCATTGGTGCAGTGGGTTTGACCAGCAGTTTGTCGCAAACCTTCGAAACCCTGCCCGAGGCCCTGGCGGCCATTCGGCGCACCGTGAATTGGAAGTTGGCCGATTTGGCCGACTTTGATGCCGATAACAAATACACCCTCATTTTTAAATTCCGTTTGGATGTGTCTCAATTGCCAAGACCGTTCCAGATGACGGCAGGTAGCCAAGCCGAATGGAACTTGAACACGCAAAAGACACTGCGCATCACCGCTGACCTCGGTCGCTGATGCGCTTCGTCGGCGACAATTGCCCCCATGAGTCGGAACCCACAAGATTTGATTGCCACTGGCGCCCAACCGTCTAAAACGGTGCGCTGGTTGGTTGGTTTGGGCGTGGTGGTTTTGCTTGCCATTGGCCTAGGCTTGCTGGTCTTGCTGACCCAAGCGACCAGCAACCGCGCCCTGTACGATCAAAATTACGAGCGCCTGTACTTGGTCAATACCGTGGTGGCAGGCTTGCTGCTGTTGGGTCTGCTGTGGGGCTTAACCCGTTTGGTGATTCGGGTGCGTCAGGGGCAATTTGGCTCGCGTTTGCTGGTCAAGTTGGCCGCCATTTTTGCGTTGGTCGGTGTGGTGCCCGGGGTCCTGATTTATGTGGTCTCTTATCAATTCGTGTCACGCTCCATTGAAAGCTGGTTTGACGTCAAGGTTGAAGGCGCCTTGGTGGCAGGCTTGAACTTGGGACGCGCCACCTTGGACACCCTGACCGGTGATCTGGCCAAACAGTCACGTGTGGCCGCGCAGCAATTGGTCGATGTTCAAGAGCCCAGTGCGGCGCTGATGCTGGACCGCGTGCGTGAGCAAATGGACGCCAACGATGCGGTGCTGTGGTCTTCCGATGGGCGCCTCATTGCCACGGCTGGCCAGTCACGATTTTCTATTCGTCCCGAACGGCCCACGGCCGCCCAGTTCAAACAAGTGCGCAACAAACTGAGTGTGGAAATTGTAGAGGGCTTGGACGAAACGGCAGGCGCACCGACCGGCCGCATCAAGGTGCTGACCTTGGTGCCCCAAAACAGCCTCAGCCTGCGCGAAGACCCATGGGTCTTGCAGATTTCGCAAGAACTGCC
>CANGCI010000225.1 GCA_947451995.1 Comamonadaceae bacterium
CCGCTTTCCACGAACACCACGTCGGCATTCGGAAATTTTTCAAGCATGCGGTCGATGGCTTCAAGGTTGATGGACGCGTCTTCGCGAATGGCGGTGTGCGGGCAGCCGCCAGTTTCAACGCCCATGATGCGATCGGCATCGAGCGCGCCGCTGACGGTGAGCAAGCGTTGATCTTCTTTGGTGTAAATGTCGTTGGTGATGGCCACCAGGTCCCATTTTTGGCGCATGCTTTTGCAGAGCATTTCCAAGAGGGTGGTTTTGCCGGAACCCACGGGGCCACCGATGCCCACGCGAAGCGGTGGCAGTTTTTTGGTGCGGTTGGGAATGTGGTGCAGTGCGGTCATGATCGAAAGAGTCTGGAGTATTGGGTTTCGTGTCTGGCCGACATCACGGCCAGCATGGGACAAAAAGCTTGGCGTTCGTCATCGCTCAACGCGATGGCCTGTTGCACAGCGTCGGGAATTTCTTGGGCCAAGCGGGCCAGTATTTTTTGGCCAGATACCTGGCCCAAGGGAACTGCTTTGAGTGCGGCTTGCGTCATGTTTTCGGACCAGCCAAAGGCATAGGCTTGAAGTGCTTGATCCAGCGGGGCATTGGCCAGCGACAAGGCCAAAGACATGGCCATGGGGTAGGTGGGACGCATGTCGCTGCAGAGCTTTAAAGCGCTCTCTGTCGCTTTGTTTTGAATGCGTAGCCAGTCCAACAGCGATCTGCCCATTTGCTCGGTTTGCAAACGCATCTCTTGGGTTTCACGGGTGGCATGAACCCACTGGCTCAGTGCATTCAAGCGCTCGGTGTTCATGGCCTGCCAGGCGGGAATGGCTTGGGCCATCAAAGCCATGTCACCACGGGCTTGAGACAGATGCAGTTGATCTGCCAGCCAATCGGCGCATGAAGCTTCGTCGTGCACATGTTCGTGGTCAATGGCGGCTTCTAGGGCTTCTGAATAAGAGAAGCCACCCACGGGTAACGCAGGTGAGGCCAACCAAATGAGTTGCAGCAGTTCAGTGACCATGGCCGTGGTCATGTTCGTGGTGTGAATGGCCCGCGGCGGGGCCATGTCCATGACTGTGCGCAGCTTCGTCGCCGTGGCTGTGTCCTGAGCCGCCATGGTGCGAACCGTATGCGCCGCCTTCGGGCTCAAATGCTTCTTCTACGGTGTTCACCATCAAATGCATGGCGCGAAGCATTTCCGCCAACACGTTGTCGGGTTCAATTTGGAGGTGATCGGGTTGAAGTTCAATGGGCACATGGCGATTGCCCAAGTGATAGGCTGCGCGTGTGAGATCAAAGGGAGAACCATGTGCCGTGCAGGCCGTGATGCGCATCAAAGTTTGCGGCGCTGCTTCCACCTTGATCAAACTGCCATCGTCTGCCACCAACACATCACCGCCGCGCACCACATGACCGCGCTGCAAAAACACTGACAGCACACGACCCGTGGAATCTTCTGTTTGAAAACGACTCTTTTGTCGAACGTCCCAATCCAAAGACACCGTAGGCGCGCGCTTGAGCAGCGCCTGCGCCAAGCCTTGACCTTGTGCAATTAATTTTGAGCAGGTGAGCATGGAAAGAGAAGGGGCTTGATTAGAACAAGAAGTAACGCTGTGTCATGGGCAAGCTCACTGCTGGCTCACATGTGAGCAACAAGCCATCTGCGCGCACCGCATAGGTTTGCGCATCCACTTCCATTTTGGGGGCGTAGTCGTTGTGAATCATGTGGCGCTTGCCCACACCGCGAATGCCTTTCACGGCAGACAAGGTTTTTTGCAAACCATACTTTTGACCAATGCCAGCAGCAAGACCGGCCTGCGAAACGAAAGTGAGTGACCCGCGCGCCAACGCACCCCCATAGCTGCCAAACATGGGGCGGTAGTGCACAGGCTGAGGCGTTGGGATGGAGGCATTGGGGTCGCCCATGGCCGCCATGGCAATGAAGCCGCCTTTCAGAATGAGCGCAGGCTTGACGCCAAAAAATGCAGGTTTCCAGACCACCAAATCGGCCCACTTGCCCACTTCAATGCTGCCCACTTCGTGGCTGATGCCGTGCGCAATGGCGGGGTTGATGCAAAGCTTGGCGATGTAGCGCTTGACGCGCGCATTGTCGTTGCGATCCGTGTCGCCCGGCAACTTGCCGCGCTGCATTTTCATTTTGTGAGCCGTTTGCCAGCAACGCAAAATCACCTCGCCCACACGGCCCATGGCCTGGCTGTCGGAGCTGAACATGCTGATGGCACCCAAGTCATGCAAGATGTCTTCGGCAGCAATGGTTTCTTTGCGGATGCGGCTTTCGGCAAACGCCAAGTCCTCGGCAATGGACGGGTCCAAGTGGTGGCAAACCATCAGCATGTCCACGTGTTCATCGAGGGTGTTGATGGTGTAGGGTCGCGTTGGGTTGGTAGAGGAAGGCAACACGTTGGCTTCGCCTACCACTTTCAAAATGTCGGGGGCATGTCCGCCGCCTGCACCTTCAGTGTGGAAGGTGTGGATGGTGCGGCCTTTGAAGGCCGCCACTGTGTCTTCCACAAAACCTGATTCATTCAGGGTGTCGGTGTGGATGGCCACTTGCACATCGGTTTCTTCGGCCACGTTCAAACAGTTGTCGATGGCGGCAGGCGTGGTGCCCCAGTCTTCGTGAAGTTTGAGGCCAATGGCGCCTGCATTGATTTGTTCATGCAGTGAGCCGGGCAATGCCGCATTGCCTTTGCCGAGAAATCCCAAATTCATGGGAAAGGCATCAGCCGCTTGCATCATGCGCTCGATGTTCCATGCGCCGGGTGTGCAGGTCGTGGCAAAGGTGCCAGTGGCTGGACCCGTGCCGCCACCGATCATGGTGGTGACGCCGCTGGCCAAGGCCTCTTCAATTTGCTGAGGGGCAATGAAGTGAATGTGCGTGTCGATACCGCCAGCCGTGACGATATTGCCTTCGCAGCTGATGACCTCGGTGCCGGGGCCAATGATGATGTCAATGCCGGGTTGCGTATCGGGGTTGCCTGCTTTGCCAATGGCCACAATGCGGCCGCCTTTGAGACCAATGTCGGCCTTCACAATGCCCCAGTGATCGATGATCAAGGCATTGGTCATGACGGTGTCGACAGCGCCGCCCGCTTGCGGGCCTGTGCCCGTGCCATCGCGTGTTCGTTGTGATTGCGACATGCCGTCGCGGATGGTTTTGCCGCCGCCAAATTTGGCTTCTTCACCGTAACCGCCCGCCAACAAGGTGAAGTCTTTTTCAACTTCGATCAACAAGTCTGTGTCGGCCAAGCGAACTCGGTCACCCACGGTGGGGCCAAACATTTCTGCGTAAGCGCGTTTACCAATGGTCGCCATGATCAATTTCCTTTTGCGGCAGGCAATGCGCCGTTCACCAATGCTCTGAAGCCATAGACCTCGCGATGTCCGCTGTAGTCCACCAATTCAACGGTGCGTTGCTGGCCGGGTTCAAACCGGACCGCTGTACCCGCGGCAATGTTCAAGCGCATGCCTTGCGCTGCATCACGATCGAAGACCAATGCACCGTTGGTTTCTGCAAAGTGGTAGTGCGATCCCACTTGAATGGGGCGATCGCCACCGTTTTGCACCACCAGCGTGAGGGTTCTGCGGCCTGGATTGAGGGTGTGCACGCCGTCGTCTGTGATCAGTTCACCGGGAATCATGGTGTCGTCCTTAAACAATGGGTTGATGCACGGTCACCAGTTTGGTGCCGTCGGGGAAGGTGGCTTCCACCTGGATGTCGGGGATCATCTCGGCAATGCCGTCCA
>CANGCI010000226.1 GCA_947451995.1 Comamonadaceae bacterium
AACAAGTACGACTTGCGTCAAGGCACCTTGCCCGTTGCAGGCAACGAAGACGATAAAAAAACCGCTTGATGTGACTCAAGCGGTTGGTGTGAAGCGCAAGCCTTCAAGGCTTGGTACTGAGAACCCCACTGGCGCCTGCAGGTGTCGCTTCTTGTTGAACGCGTGGATATTGCACCATGCGTTCCTTTTTCTTGGCTTCTGCCAGTGCCGCAGCGTTGGCAGAGTTGGCATTGGCGGCGGCTTTGGCAGCGGCTGCATTTTCTGCTGCTTGACGCTCTTTTTGCAAACGGGCCAAGCCTTCCATTTCTTTCTTGAATGTGCCGGTTTCACCCACAGCGCCCTGCAAGCCATTGACCTGACTGGCCAAGCTGTTCAAAGCTTTGGACTGCTGCATGAAGCGGCCTTCTAAAGACTTGACCTGGGCTGCCAAGACTTGTCCTTTTTCGCCCACTTGCTGCGCTGTTTTCTCGGGCACGCTTTCGGCGTTCTTGATCGCTTCGTTCAGGCGTGCTTCCAAGCTGCTTTGCGCCTTGGCAATTTCATCTTGTTTGGAAATCATGGCCTGCAGGCCCTCGTTCACAGAGCCCACCATTTCCATGGAATCGTTCAATTCCACAATGTGTTTGCTCATGGACTCCAACATGGCGTCCATTTGGGTGATGCGTGACTTGAGGCTGAACACCACAGTGGCAAAAATGATGGCCACCAGCAGCATGAGCCCCCCTGACACGCCCAACATGATTTGGTGCTGCTTCTTGTTCACCTTCATCAGGTTTTCCAAGTTCTGCGTGGCTTTCTTCATGTTTTCGCCGGCGCCTACCGCCAAATTGGCAGAGCGGGTGGCCAACTCGGCCGACTCCAGCGCCACCATTTTGACGCCTTCAAGTTCGTCAGTATCGGTGACGGCTGGCGCTGCTACGTGATCATCGTGGTGATCGTGCGCATGATCATGGCCGTGATCGTGTCCGCCTGTGGTGGGTTGAGTGCTCATGTCGAGTTCCTTTACTCAAGCTTGTCCAGGCGCGCACGCAACTGGTCATTCTCGATTTTGATATTGATAACGCGAGCTGGAAAGTCCATCTCTGGCTCTGCTTCGTAAACCGGCTCTTGAATTTCTGCTGTCGCCACAACGGGCGCAGCTTTACTTTCAATAGCATCGACAGCAGGCGCTTTCTCTTGAGGCTTGAGGATGCTGTCGAGCTTGGTGACGTCGACAGACTTGCGCGCGGCTGGCGGAATCGCAGCCTCTTTTTTGTTGTCCACAAAGCGATCGGGCATGTCGGCGGCGCTTTGATGGCCCTTGTAGTTGGGGTCTTGAGCGTTCACGCTGACATTCTGATCAGCTGATTTGCTCACGCCGCCGTCCATCACCATGTGTTCGACAGCGTGCTCATCGGGATCGGCCAAGACTTTGCGGACCGATGGCGTACCTTCCTCACCTTTTTTACCAACAGCCATGTTGGTGCCTTCAGGCATGGTGACCTCGTGGGGCCGATCACTTTTGATGATCAGGGGTTCGTTGGAGTTGTCGTGTTCGCTCATCGTGATTCCTGACTTTAAGAGGTCATCAATTTACCGTCGGCATCAAACAACATGGACGCGGGTACTTTGGGTTGTGGTTTGGGCATGGGCGGGACACCTGGGCGTACATCGGCCAAGCTGAAGACATAGGCGATCACTTGCGCAACTGCCAAATAAAGTGTTTCAGGCACGGGGTGATCGACATCGGTGCTGAAATAAAGGGCACGAGCCAAGGGCGGTGCGGCAAACATTTCAACGCCGTGTTTTTGGGCCTCTTCGCGGATGCGAGCCGCCATGTGGTCAGAGCCTTTGGCCAGCAGCACAGGGGCACCATCGCCGGTGGGGTCGTATGACAAAGCGACGGCAAAGTGTTCTGGGTTGGTGATCACCACGTCCGCATCTTTGACTTTTTGGATCATGCGGTTGTTGGCCATTTCGCGCTGACGGCGGCGAATTTGTTGTTTGACTTCAGGACGACCTTCCATGTCCTTCATCTCGTCTTTGACCTCTTGCTTGGTCATGCGCATGCGCTTGATGAACGAGTAGCGCTGGTAGGGTGCATCAATCAGGGCAATGACCAAAAGGCTCAAGCTAAGCCACAGGGCCGACTCGCCAATCATCCAACCTGCGGCAGCCAAGGCGGGCTCGAGGGCCATCTGACCCATTTGCATCATTTGGTCCATTTGTCGGCTGACCAATGACCACAAGACCACGGCCACCAAAGAGAATTTCAAAATGGCCTTGATCAGTTCAACAGCAGCACGCGCACCGAACATGCGGCCCAGGCCCGACATGATGCTGAGCTTGCCAAAATTGGGCATGATGCTTTTCAGAGAAAACAAATAACCACCTGTGGCACCACTGGACAAGATGGCCAAAATAGCAGTGACCAGCAACACGGGTACGATGAGTAAGAAGCTCTCGCCCAATTGATGTGCAAAAGTGGCAACCATCAAATCAGGGTTGTCCAAAGTCTTGCGATCGAACTTGAAACCCGATGCAAAAATTTCAGCCACTTGTTTGATCCAGTAGCCGCCCATCATGAACAACACCAAGATGGCGCCAATGGTCACGGCGGCCGCAGGCAACTCGACCGAGCGCGCAACTTGGCCCTCTTCCCGAGCGTTGCGCAGTTTTCGCGCCGTCGGCTCTTCGGTTTGTTCGGCACTGGAATTTTCAGCCATGCGTCACGCCCTTCAGGTGATACCGACCAAGGCGCGGACTTGGAAAAAGCCCTGCATCCACAGCCATTGAATGCGTGCGCCAATGCTGGGCAAAGCCAGAATGAGCACGCCGTAACCGGCCAGCACCATGGCTGGAAATCCGACAGAGAAAATGTTCAAACTGGGCGCAGCGCGCGTGGCCACACCCAAGCCAATGTTGATGAACAGCAAAGCCACCATCACAGGCAGCGCTGTGAGCAAGGCACCCAAGAACAGCATGGAGCTCCAAGCGATGACATGTTTCATGGCTTCGGTACTCATCAAGTTGCTGCCGATGGGCAAGCTGTTGAAGCTCTCAACCACCAAGTTCAAAAGCAATGCGTGGCCACCCAGGCCCACAAAAATCAGCGTGGCCATGACCAACAAGAACTGAGAGATGACAGGCACATTGCCCATGTTGGGATCGATCATGGTGGCCATCGACAAACCGATGGCGTTGGCAATCGACTGGCCTGCCACCACAATGGCTGCGGTAACCACTTGGAGCATCAAACCCATCAGCAGACCAATCATGAGTTGGTTGCAAATTTCCATCAAGCCGTTGGGCGAGAGGGGGTCAATGACCGGCCACTCGTGCATGGGGTAAACCAACCAAGTAAGGGCCATGGCCAGCACAATGCGCACGCGCAAGTTCAGCGCTTTGAGTGAAAAAATAGGGGCGGCCACCAGCAGGGCCGAGATTCGCAGCATTGGCCAGAGGAGCCCATAAAAGCGCTCCAACAGTTCGGTGACTGCGATGTCCATCAGGTGAACAATCCGGGGATGCGCTGGAAAATACTGCGCGTGTAATCGACCAAGGTGGTCAACTGCCAACCACCCACCACAGCCAAGGTGATGGCCAATGCGGCCAGCTTGGGAATAAAGCTGAGCGTGGCTTCATTGATGGATGTTGCCGCTTGCAAAATACCAATGGCCAAACCCACAAACAAGGCTACACCCAACAAGGGTGCGGAAATTAAAACGGTCATCCAAAGTGCTTGGCGTCCCAGGTCAACAACGGTGGC
>CANGCI010000227.1 GCA_947451995.1 Comamonadaceae bacterium
CTGTACGTGTCTGGCTTTTTGCCTACAATGAAGTCCCAACTATCGCAGTTGCCATTGATTGTTGGTTCAGGGCGCGTCCTCATTCGACGCGCCCTTTTTTCTTGTCTAGTCCTTTGAATCTCAAACACTTGTAGCTGGTCCTTGATGAATCACATCAGAAATTTCTCCATCATTGCGCACATCGATCATGGCAAATCGACGCTTGCCGATCGACTGATTCAACGTTGCGGTGGTTTGCAAGAACGCGAAATGGAAGCGCAAGTTCTCGACTCCATGGACATCGAAAAAGAACGCGGCATTACCATCAAAGCGCAAACCGCTTCGCTGCAATACAAAGCCAAAGACGGCCAAATTTACAACCTCAATTTGATTGACACACCGGGGCACGTTGACTTCTCTTATGAGGTTTCACGCTCCTTGTCGGCCTGTGAGGGTGCTTTGTTGGTGGTCGATGCCAGCCAAGGTGTGGAAGCACAAACGGTTGCCAATTGCTACACCGCGCTTGATTTGGGTGTGGAGGTTGTGCCCGTCCTTAATAAAATGGATTTGCCGCAAGCCGATCCAGAAAACGCCAAAGCAGAAGTGGAAGACGTGATTGGCATTGATGCCAGCGAAGCCATTCCATGCTCAGCCAAAACCGGTATGGGCATCGATGAAATTTTGGAAGCGATTGTCGCCAAAATTCCTGCACCCAAGGGAAACCCCGATGCGCCCTTGCGCGCGATGATCGTTGACAGCTGGTTTGACACCTATGTTGGCGTGGTGATGTTGGTCCGTGTGGTCGATGGTCGCTTGGGCAAGGGCGAGCGTTTCAAAATGATGGCCACAGGGACTGTGTATAACGCTGACACCATGGGTGTTTTTACACCTGCCAATGAACCTCGAAACAGTTTGGAAGCGGGTGAAGTGGGTTACATCATTGCAGGCATCAAGGAGCTGCAAGCGGCCAAAGTTGGCGACACCATTACCTTGGAAAAAAAGCTGCCCAACAATTTGGGTCCTGCAGAACAAGCTTTGCCTGGTTTTAAAGAAATACAGCCACAAGTGTTTGCCGGTCTGTATCCTACCGAGGCCAATCAATATGACTCATTGCGCGATGCGCTAGAGAAACTCAAACTCAACGATGCCTCTTTGCATTACGAGGCTGAGGTTTCTCAAGCCTTGGGATTTGGTTTCCGCTGTGGCTTCTTGGGTTTGTTGCACATGGAAATTGTGCAAGAGCGATTGGAGCGTGAATTTGACCAAGATCTGATTACCACGGCGCCCAGTGTGGTGTACGAAGTGGTCAAGGGTGATGGCGAAGTCATCATGGTCGAGAATCCCGCCAAAATGCCAGATCAGGGCAAGATGCAAGAGATCAGGGAGCCTATCGTCACAGTGCATTTGTACATGCCCCAAGACTATGTGGGCCCAGTCATGACATTGGCCAATCAAAAGCGTGGCGTGCAAATCAACATGGCTTACCACGGTCGCCAAGTCATGTTGACTTATGAAATGCCGTTGGGTGAGATCGTTTTGGACTTTTTCGACAAGCTGAAGTCCGTGTCGCGGGGCTACGCCTCCATGGACTATGAGTTCAAAGAGTACCGCGCCTCAGATGTTGTGAAGGTCGACATTTTGTTGAACGGCGACAAGGTGGACGCTTTGTCCATCATTGTGCACCGGACCCAAGCTGCCTACCGTGGCCGTGCGGTGGTCGCCAAAATGCGTGAAATCATTAGCCGCCAGATGTTCGATGTGGCCATTCAGGCGGCCATTGGTGCCAACATCATCGCCCGTGAAACCGTTAAGGCCTTGCGCAAAAACGTGTTGGCCAAGTGTTATGGTGGCGACATCACCCGCAAACGCAAATTGCTAGAGAAGCAAAAGGCAGGTAAAAAGCGGATGAAACAAATTGGCTCGGTTGAGGTGCCCCAAGAGGCATTCTTGGCCATCTTGCAGGTAGAAGATTGATGGAAGTTCTGACTGGGTTTTTGCTGGCGGCTTTTTGTGGCTACGCTGGTTCTTGGTACTTTGGTTTGATCGAAGGCAATTTTGCCTTGCTCATGCTGATGGCAGTGGTCATCTCTGGCAGTTACTGGCTGGCTGAAAAATTCTATTTCTGGCCTCAGCGACTCAAAGCCGTCGAGCAACTTGACCGAGAAAAAGCAAAGCGCCACCAAGAATTGTCCAAGATGGGCATTGACCGTGTGGACACAGACACTGGAGAGGCACGCGACAGATTGCTCATGCAGCCTTGGTGGCTCGATTGGACAGCCGGTCTGTTCCCCGTCATTTTGGTGGTTTTTGTGTTGCGCTCCTTTTTGTTTGAGCCTTTCAAAATCCCCTCGGGCTCCATGATTCCCACTTTGTGGGTGGGCGACTTGATATTGGTGAACAAGTTTCACTACGGCATTCGTTTGCCCGTAGCCAACATCAAAATCACCCAAGGCACCCCAGTGGCGAGAGGCGATGTCATGGTTTTCAGGTACCCACCGCGCCCCAGTGTTGATTACATCAAGCGTGTCGTCGGCGTGCCAGGTGATGAAGTGGCTTATTTGAACAAGAAACTCAGCATCAATGGCAAGCCAGTGCCCACAGAAGCGCTTCCTGAATTTTTTGATGAATCTGTCATGCGCTATTTCAAACAGTCTCAAGAAAAGTTGGGCGACAAAGCGCACAATTTGATTGTGGACGATGAGCGCCCAGCTTTCATACCCGGTGCTGAAGATTTTGCATTCCGAGACCGTTGCAATTACACCGTGGAGGGTGTTGTTTGCAAAGTACCCGAAGGCCATTACTTCATGATGGGCGACAATCGCGATAATTCATTGGATTCTCGTTATTGGGGTTTTGTGCCCGATGCCAACATCGTGGGCAGGGCATTTTTTGTATGGATGAATTTTGGCAATTTGGGCCGCATCGGCTCATTCAATTGACCACACCCTTGGGCAAGATCAGGTTTGCACACCTCTACACATTGAACAGGTCAACAGTTTGAACGACGGTCTAATTCAGTTGCAAGTCCGCATGAACCACAACTTCAAAGACGTGGCTTTGCTTGAACGCGCAATTACGCATCGGAGTTTTTCAGCGGATCACAACGAACGTCTCGAATTCTTGGGCGATTCTGTCTTGAATTTGGCCGTGGCACACTTGCTGTTTGAGCAGTTGCGCGATTTGCCTGAAGGCGATTTGTCTCGGGTTCGTGCCAATTTGGTCAAGCAAGAAACCTTGCACCAATTGGCGCTCAAACTCGATCTTCCGGCTTGCTTGAAGCTGGGTGAAGGCGAGTTGAAATCGGGTGGTCAACGCCGTCCTTCTATTTTGGCCGATGCCTTGGAGGCCTTGATTGGCGCCGTATTCTTAGATGCTGGCTACGACATCGCTGAAAAATGGGTGCATGCTCTTTTCCAAAATGTCGAGATCACGCCGCAAATGCAAGCGGCCGCCAAAGACCCCAAAACAGAATTGCAAGAGTGGTTACAAGGCCGTAAATTGCAGTTACCCCAATACAGTGTGGTGGCCACCTCAGGCGCCGCCCACCGTCAAATTTTTGATGTCGCTTGCGACATCCCCGAACTCAGTCTCTCACAACACGGCAGCGGCCCTTCGCGTCGTGCCGGTGAGCAAGCCGCGGCAGCTGCCATGCTTGAAATTTTGAAAGTCAAGGCACGCGGATGAACAC
>CANGCI010000228.1 GCA_947451995.1 Comamonadaceae bacterium
CAACTGGGTTAATTCAATCCCAATTTGCTTTGCCGCGCAGCGCCTTGGTCTGCCCCCTTTTCACTTTGCTTTCGACACGCTTCACTTGAGAGCTGCGGGTGGGCCGTGTCGCTTTGCGTTTCTTGGGAACCACCGCCGCCATTTCCAGCAAATCGTGCAATCGCAGCAGTGCTGCCATGCGGTTCATGTCTTGGCTGCGGTGTTCTTGCGATTTGATCACCACCACCCCGCCTTGGGTAATTCGATGGTCAGACAAAACGAGCAACCGTTCTTTCAATGCCATGGGCAAACTGGAAGCGCGAATGTCAAAGCGCAATTGAATGGCGCTGGCCACCTTGTTCACATTTTGACCCCCTGGCCCCTGTGAGCGGATGGCCGTGAGCTCGACCTCATCGGCAGGAATGTGAAATATTGTCATGAAAAACCCTGAATATGCAGCTTCTGATGCCCTTGTAGCGCGTGCATTGATTGTGCCTCGCTTAAACTGAGCGCTTAACTACCTCAAGGTGTTCCTATGGCCAAAGGTCAACAAAAATCAAACAAAGAATCCAAGAAACCCAAAAAGGACACCTCGCCACCCAAAACCATCGCGGTGGACACCGAGCGTCCGGTTCAAAAAATCACGGCCGTGATTCCCCGTGGCAAAAAACCTGTTTGAGTTAGAACTGCAATCAACGATGAGTGATTCAGCGCAAAGTCTTTGGCCCCAAGCGGGCTATGCACAATTGAAGAAAGACGCGCGGGGTCACCTCACCGTCACCGACGATTTTCTAAGAGTTTTACTGCTGCGCCCTGAGTTGGCGCCCATTGAGTGCTCTTGCAAGCATGAAATTCAAATTCATGAACGCTTGCAAGAAAATCCTCGCCTGGATCTGCAAGCTGCCGACTTGGCCCAGATTCAAGACCGTGATGCTGCCGACAACATGGCGGTTTGGTTGCGCTTTCGCAATCGCATCTTGGCGCACCCCACCCTAGAAGCCAGTTACTGGGCTTTGTTTGAAGGACAAGGCGTCGATGTGCCCCCCATCTTGGTGAATCAAATCACACAAGTGCTGGTGCAACATGTGCTGGGTGACGACTGCACGCCCCTAGAAGCACGTGCCGCAGAATTGCTGTTCAGAGCGCAAAAAATTTCTGTCCTTGACGATGGCTCGGTCATGGCAGCTGACCATGAAACGGTGGAACGGCATGCCCTTGAAAGCGGCTTTGGCAGTGTGGGTGAGTTACTGAAACAAGGTGGCATCCCACTTCGCACTGTCGATCTGGATGTGATTCAAGACAGCAACGAAGACAGTTACTGGGAGCGCAGTGAGCGCTTTGACATGGTGGCTTGTCTCAATTTGGGCCAAGCCCTCATCGACGCATTCTGCCGCGTGTTGGAACGTTGGATTGCGCATTTCACAAGCGCCAGCGTGCGCATTGCCACTGCCCGAGAAATTGAAGATGCCCATTGGGTGTGGCATGTGGGTTTGGATGCGCAGGCCAGCAGCATGCTCAACGACTTGTACAACGGTCAGAGCATTGACGAAGACCGGCAACGTCGCATGCTGTGCTTGTTTGTGCTGAACTTTGACAACGCCAGTGACATGCTGCAAGACGTCAGTGGCAAACCGGTTTACATGGCGATGGCCATGGACCCGCAAAATCTTCTCAAAATCAAACCGCAAAACTTACTGTTGAATTTGCCCCTCGCACGAAGGTCTTGAACATGAACGCATCGCAGATCGTCCTGAGCTTGGTCTTGGCGACCATGGTGTTTTCAGTTGCACTAGAGCTGCGCCTCGAAGACTTCAAGCGTGTTGCACAAGAACCCAAAGCGGTCATCTGCGGCCTCATTCCTCAATTCATTCTGTTGCCCGTTGGCACTTGGGCTGCCACCCTCGTGCTGGACCTCCCACCCAACATTGAAGCCGCCATGATTTTGGTGGCAGCTTGCCCTGGCGGTAGCTTGAGCAACGTGATCACCCACATGGGCCGCGGCAATACCGCCTTGTCGGTCAGCATCTCGGCTGTTGCCAGCATCATTGCGTTGTTTGCCACGCCCTTCAATTTCAGCTGGATGATGGCGGCCAACCCCGAGACAGCCTCGTGGTTGAAAGAGTTGTCCATCGACGCATCTGGCATTTGGATCAGCTTGTTTTTACTGCTGGGTGTGCCCCTCACATTGGGTTTGATGGCCTCGCATCGCTTGCCGACTTTGACCGAGCGCATTCGCAAACCGCTTGGCAATTTTTCACTGATTGCGCTGCTTTTGTTCATCGTGGCAGGCCTTATCAAAGAGCGTCAATTGCTCACACTGGGATTGCTGCCCACATTGCTGTTGGTCGTTTTGCACAACGCCAGCGGCTTGTTTTTTGGCTGGATCACCAGTGTGGCAATGGGTGTGAGCGAACGCGACCGCCGCGCCGTCATGATCGAAGGCGGCATGCAAAACTCTGGCTTGGCACTGGGCATCATTGCGGTGCAATTCAACAGTGACTTGGGCATGGTGACATTGGCCAGCCTCTGGGGCATTTGGCACATTGTGAGTGGCATGTCCTTGGCGTATTTGTGGAGAAGAAAAGATGCTCGATTGCTTGATTAAAAACGGTACGGTGGTCGACGGCACAGGCCAAAAACCTTTTGTCGCAGACGTCGGCATTCAAGGTGGGCGCATCACCCACATCGGGCAGATCAACGAAGCCGCCAAAGAAACCATCGATGCCACCGGTTTATGGATCACACCGGGCTTTGTCGATTTGCACACCCACTACGACGGTCAAGTAACTTGGGATGAATGCTTCACCCCCAGCATTTACCATGGCGTGACCACCGTGGTCTTGGGCAACTGCGGCGTCGGCTTTGCGCCCAAGCGTCCTGGCGCTGAAGACGATTTGGTCAAACTCATGGAAGGTGTGGAAGACATTCCTGGCGCCGCTTTGCATGAAGGCATTGTGTGGAACTGGGAGAGTTTTCCAGAGTACATGAATGCTTTGGCCGCCACGCCTCACAGCCTCGACTTTTTGGTGCAAGTGCCGCACGACCCTCTGCGCATGTACGTCATGAAAGAGCGCGCTTTGGCCAAGGAAGTGGCCACGCCGCAAGACATTGAACAAATGCGAGCCTTGCTGCGCGAAGCACTGGAAGCCGGTGCAGCGGGCTTCAGTACGGGTCGCAGTGACAATCACCGCACCTCTGAAGGCAAGGACACGCCTGCGGCCGAGGCCAGTCATGCCGAACTGACAGGCCTGGCACAAGCCTTCCAAGGACTGTCGCACGGCGTGGTGCAAATGGTAAGCGACTACAACCTGATGAAGGGCCCCGCCGAGTTTGATGCTGAATTTGATTTGGTCGAAGCCATTGCAAAAACCAGCGGCAAATCGCTCTCACTGACTTGGCTGCAACGTGACCCCGGTGGTGAGCAGTATTTGCGCATACAGGAACGCGTAGAACAGGCTGTGGCCAATGGCCTGCCCCTCTTCATGCAAACAGGTGCACGCGGCATTGGCGTGTTGAATGGCTTGGACGCCAGCTTCCATCCCTTCATGGGATTCCCTTCTTACAAAGAAGTGGCCCATCTGCCATTGACCGAACGTGCTGCTGCCTTGCGCGACCCCGCCAGAAAAGCCCGCATCCTCTCAGAAAAGTCTGAACGACTGGCTGGCGATGGCAGCTCCATTCCGCC
>CANGCI010000229.1 GCA_947451995.1 Comamonadaceae bacterium
GGCGAAGTGCTGGGCGAGAACCAAAGCGGCAACATGCTGGAGATTGGCTTCCAGCTTTACAACGAAATGCTGAATGAAGCGGTGCGTTGCCTCAAGGCCGGCAAAGAGCCCGATTTGCTCAGCCCTTTATCAGCGGCCACCGACATCAATTTGCATGCGCCGGCCCTGTTGCCCAACGACTACTGCGGCGATGTGCACTTGCGTTTGTCGTTCTACAAAAAATTGGCCACGGCCAAAACCACCGACCAAATCGATGGCCTGTTGGAAGAAATTGTCGATCGCTTTGGCAAGTTACCGCCCCAGGCGCAAACGCTCATGGATGTGCACCGATTGCGCGTGCTGAGCGTGCCTTATGGCGTGGTCAAAGTAGACGCCACACCCAACGTGATTGTGATCAGCTTCAAACCCAATCCACCCATTGAGCCGATGCGCATCATTGAGTTGATTCAAAAGAACAAGCACATTCAATTGGCTGGCAACGACAAGTTACGGATTGAACGTGAGCTGCCCGATCCCAAAGCGCGAGCCCAGATGGTGCGAGACATTTTGAGGTCATTGGGACAGCCTAAAATTGAGACAGTGGAAGGATAAAAAATGAACAACACCCCATCATTTCAGGGCATGACTCTGAAGGGCTTCACACCGCCCCTGCAACTGAGCCAGTTCAAATTGATTGCCTTTGACATGGACTCCACCCTCATCAACATTGAATGTGTGGATGAAATTGCCGATGCCGCAGGGCGCAAAGCAGAAGTGGCGGCCATCACCGAAGCCGCCATGCGCGGTGAAATCACCGATTACAAAGACAGTTTGCGCAAGCGCGTGGCCTTGCTCAAAGGCGTGACGGTGGCGCACATGGAAGAAGTCTTGAACAACAGGCTGCAATTGAACCCCGGCGCTGAGAAATTGGTCAAAGCCTGCCAAGCTGCAGGCATGAAGGTGCTGTTGGTTTCAGGAGGTTTTACTTTTTTCACTGACCATGTTCGCGATCGCCTGGGCATCCACTGGACACGTTCTAATGTGTTGGAAGTGGTGAATGGCGAGTTGACTGGCAAGATGGTGGACCAAGACTGGGGCGACATTTGCGACGGCGAAGAGAAGCGCAAGATGTTGTTGCAAACCTGTGCGCAAATGGGCATTGCGCCTTCTCAATCCATTGCCATGGGCGATGGTGCCAATGACTTGCCCATGATGGGTGTGGCCGGTTTGTCGGTGGCGTATCACGCCAAACCCAAAGTGCGTGAGCAAGCCATGGTGGCGATCGAAGAAGGCGGCCTCGACCGCTTGCTGGAAGTACTGCGCTAAGTCATTCAAGAATCAAAGTCAAAGTCAAAGAAACAAGCGTCAGGAAGAGGCAATTTTTACGCCATTTTTACGCCGAGTCGCTTTGTTTTTACACGTTCAATACTTGATTTAAGTTACGCTGACACACCTCCAAGGTGTTAAGCATGGCCCTCAACGTTTTCCAGACCAAATCCAATTTAGAAGCGCCCATCAATTGGCGCCATTCCTTGGCCACAGCCTTCATTTGCTGCGCTTCTGCGGCCATCATGACCCCTTTCATTGGGCATCTGGACCTGGCCAACATTGTGATGATCTTTCTGTTGGTGGTTGTCTTGATCGCACTCCAACTGGGACGTCAGTGTGCTGTTTTTTCAGCCGTCTTGAATGTTTTGCTCTTTGACATTTTTTTCGTGCCACCCAGGTTTTCCTTGGCCGTAGAAGACGGTCAGTACTTGATCACCTTTGTGGTCATGCTGATCACGGCATTGACCATTGGCCATCTCACAGCAAGCTTGAAGAAAAATGAAAAATTGGCCATAGCTCGCGAAAAAAGGACCAGTGACCTCTATGCGTTGGCAAGTCAATTGGCGGGCACTTTGCAAGTCACGCAAGTGCAAGCCTTGACACAAACATTTTTGGCGCAACAGTTTGGCGCACAAGGCCTGATGATCGTCACCCACGATCTCTTCTTATCACCTGATGCGCGATTTCCAGGCACACCCTTCTTCATTGAGTCGCACATGGCAACAGCGGCTTTGCACGGCGGCAAGACTGTTCACAGCGCTGCAGTCGACAAATCTGGCTGGGCCTCCATTTACATTCCCCTCAAGGCATCGATGCGCAGTCGAGGTGTTTTGGCAGTGTCATTGCCCGCGCAGTCTCAGCAAATTACCCAAGAAGATATCGCCTTCATGGAGGCCATGTCGGCATTGATCGCCGTCACCATTGAGCGCTTGCACTATGTCGATGTTGCAAAAGGTGCTGAATTGGATGTGGCACAAGAGAGGTTGCGCAGCTCTATCCTGTCAGCTTTGTCTCATGACTTAAGAACACCCTTGACCGTGATGATCGGACTTGCCGATTCGATTCAGCTGATCAAGCCACAAGCCTCTCAAGCGACATTGGACATTGCCAGTGAAATTCAAGGACAAGCCAAGCGCTTGGCCAACCATGTCAGCAATTTACTGGATTTGGCCCGGTTGAATGAAGGTGAAATCAAACTCCGAAAAGAATGGCACTCGGTTCAAGAAATCATGGGTGCATCCATTCAATATTTGGGTTCAGCCTTGGCACACCATCAAGTGGCCATTCAACTCTCACAAGATTTGCCCTTGATTCAAATTGACGCGGTCTTGATAGAACGGGTGTTTTCTAACCTGCTTGAGAATGCGGCTAAATTTTCAAGCCAGAATTCGCCAATTTCAGTGACGGGGCACGTAGAAGGCGATGAGTTGGTGGTCGAATTTCACAACGATGGTCCAGGCTTTGACGCTGACACCCTTGAGTCTTTGTTTTTGCCCTTCTCACGCGGCAACGCCACGCAGCCCAACGGTTTTGGACTGGGTTTGTCCATCTGCAAAATTGTGATGGAAAGTCATGGTGGGAGCATTCAGGCCCTGAATCATCAGACTGGGGCGCTAGTCCAGTTGCGCTTCAAATCTGGCACGCCGCCGGTGATGGAGTTTCAAGAATGAACGCCCATTCACCTCGCATCTTGGTGATTGAGGACGAAGCGCAAATTCGCAGATTTGTTCGCATGGCCTTAGAAGCTTCAGACTACGCAGTATCTGAAGCCGCTTTGCTGCATCAAGGCATGATTCAAGCAGGCACCCACCATCCAGACCTCATCATTCTGGACCTGAACTTGCCAGATGGCGATGGCATCGAATTGGTCAAAGCTGTGCGCACATGGTCCGACGTGCCCATCCTGATTTTGTCCGCGCGCTTGCAAGAATCCGACAAAATTCAGGCGCTGGATTTTGGTGCCGATGACTATTTGTCAAAGCCCTTCAGTGTGGGGGAGTTAACGGCCAGAGTCAGAGCTTTGCTAAGACGCAAATCAAGAACTGGCGAAGATTCATCACCGCTCATAGCGTTTGGTGAGGTTCAAGTTGATTTCTCAAAGCGCACGGTGTTAAGGCGTGGTGATGCAGTTCACCTCACGCCCATTGAATACAAACTCTTAAGCGCCCTGCTGTCTCACCCTGGCAAAGTCATGACCCAAAAAGCACTTCTCCAAGAAGTTTGGGGCCCCAGCTTTACAGAAAGCGGCCACTACCTGCGCATCTACGTGGGCCACTTGCGCCAGAAGTTAGAGAACGACCCAACTCAACCCAAGCAC
>CANGCI010000230.1 GCA_947451995.1 Comamonadaceae bacterium
CGTCGCCATCCCAGCTGTCGGCCACATCGGTGACGGCTTCGTCGTTGGAAACGGACGCTGTGGATTCGCTGGCAGCATCGCGTGAATCAGCGCCGGCATCACTGGCAGCTTCTGACACGCGGTCGCCCAAGCTGACGCGTGCATCGGCTTCTGGCAAGCCAAAATCTTCTTGCGGTGCTTCATCGGTGCTGCGCTCGAGGAAGGGGTTTTCGTCGAGCATTTGCTCGACTTCTTGGCTGAGCTCTAAGGTCGAGAGTTGAAGCAGCCGAATGGATTGTTGCAACTGTGGCGTCAGCGCCAAGTGCTGGGACATCCGAAGGGAAAGGCTTTGCTTCATAGGAGTTCAGCCATCACATTCGGAAGTGTTCGCCCAAGTAGACGCGGCGCACATCGGCGTTGTCCACAATGTCTTTGGGTGTGCCTTGGGCCAACACGCGACCTTCGCTGATGATGTAGGCGTGATCGCAAATGCCCAAGGTTTCGCGCACGTTGTGATCGGTGATGAGCACACCAATGCCGCGCTCTTTCAAAAACGCAATGATGCGTTGAATTTCAATCACCGCAATGGGGTCGATGCCCGCAAAAGGTTCGTCGAGCAAAATGAACCGAGGGTCGGTGGCCAGTGCGCGCGCAATTTCAACGCGTCGGCGTTCGCCGCCCGACAAGGCCAAGGACGGTGAGTCGTGCAAATGATCAACGCGCAAGTCTTTCAAGAGCGCTTGAAGTCGGTCTTGGATGGCGGATTCGCTGAGCGGCTTGCCCTCGGCGTCGTGCTGCAACTCGAGCACTGCCCGGACGTTTTCGGCCACCGTGAGTTTTCTGAAAATGGAAGCCTCTTGCGGCAAGTACGACAGGCCCATGCGCGAGCGGCGATGGATGGGCATGCGTGTGACGTCTTCACCATCGATCAGAATTTGTCCACCATCGGTGCGCACCAAACCCACAATCATGTAGAAGGACGTGGTTTTACCAGCGCCGTTGGGGCCTAGCAAGCCGACCACTTCACCTTTTTGAACTTTGACAGAAACGTCAAACACCACTTGGCGGCTGCCATAGGACTTTTGCAAGTGCCGCGCTTCTAAGCTGCTGATGGCGTGTTCTTGACTCATGGTTTGTCGTTGCCAATGCGAGGGCTGGGTTTCAAGGCCGGACCTGAAGGCGTGGCAGGGACATCGCTTGTTTTGGGTCGAGGGGTGATGGTGGCTTTGACGCGTTGGTTGCCGCTGCCTGTGTTGGGCTTGCCATCGACAGTGAACACCTCGGTGGTGTTGTTGACCAAAATTTGTTGCCCTTGAATACGATCGGCCACCACCGTGCCACGCAGCAAGCGCAGTTCGGCGCGCGTGGTCAGTGTGAGGGTATCGGCTTGGCTGTTGTAAACCGCGTTTTCGGCTTCGCCTTCGGTGAACTCTTCAAGTGCTTCGCGTTTTTGGCGGAAGAAAATGCGTTCGCCAGGTTCTGCCCACAACTTGGCCACTTGGTTGCCTTGACCGTCTTGCTTCACTTCCATGCGGTGGGCTTTCAAAACCAAACTGCCCTTGGTCATTTGAACCTTGCCCGTGAAGGTGGTGAGTTGTTGCTGGTCGTCGTGCTTGAGCGTGTCAGCTTCAATGTTCATGGGTTTGTCGCGGTCCGCTTTTTCGGCGTGAGCGCCTGTCGCCGTGAAGACGGCGGCCAAACTGCTGAGCAAAAGAATGAGGTGAAATTTCATAAAGGCGCGAATCTTGCTTGATTGTAGGTGTTGATCACAGCGTCAAGCACTTTTGCAAAAAAAATGACGTAAAAAAGCCCGCCGAAGCGGGCTGATGCACAACACCTTGAAAAGATCAGGCGCGGCCTTGACGAACTTGGGTCAACAAAGATTCGGCCACTTGCAGGGCGCGCTCCATGCTGCCGGCCAAAGTGCCGTCGACGTAGTACTTGCCAGCGACACCCAAAGAAGGCACGCCTTCAATTTTGAAGTCGTTTTGCAATTGCACGGCACGCTTGAGCTTGCTGGCCACGCCAAAAGATTTGGCGGCATCGGCAAATTTGGTTTTGTCGACGCCTTGTTTTTCGATCCAAGCCAAGATGCTGGCGTCGGTGTTCAGGGGCAAACGCTCCACATGCACGGCTTGGAAAACTTTGCCGTGCAGTTTTTCGAGCAAGCCCATGGCTTCGAGCGCGTAGAAGAGGCGTTGTTGAGGGGCAAAGTCGTCACGGAAAGCCACGGGGACGCGTTGCACCACCACATCTTTGGGGGCATTTTTGACCCATTGCGCAAAGGTGGGTTCAAAGGCATTGCAGTGCGGGCAGCTGTACCAAAAGAACTCAATCAATTGGATCTTGCCGGCTTCGGCGTCTGTGGGGACCACGCGGTCCAGCTTGAGATAGTCTTTGCCAGCCACAAACTTGGCGGGGCCTTGCGCGAACGCAGGGGCATTCCAAGTCAAACCGCCCACAGCCGCGGCAGTGCTTAAAGTGGCGAGGGAAAAATCACGACGTTTCATGGTGACTCCTGAAATTTGAAATGATCGATGGAAGGCGTTGAAATCAGCGCTGAACACGAACCAAGGCAGCGTCAATGCCGCTGGCGTCCAGACGGGCTTTGATTTTTTCGGCTTGCTCTTTGTCCTCAAAGGGACCGCTGCGAACGCGGAAGATGGTGCGACCCGCTTGGTCGCGCTCGCTGACTTTGGATTCGATGCCCATCATGGACAGCTTGGCCTTTTGCGCATCGGCATCGCCAGCCGATTTGAAGGCGCCTGCTTGCACAAAGTAGGTGAATGGATCGTTGGCAGCGGCTTTGCTGGCGGATGGTGAAGCCGCAGGTGTGGGCTGCGGTGTGGCTGCAGGCGGCGGTGCCACTGCTGGTGCTGCGGCCGCTGGTGATGCAGGCGCTGAACCGCTGCTGGATTTCTTCATCAAGTCGGCCAAAGGATCGGCAGCCACGGCGGGCGCTGGCGCGTTGCTGGCTGGGGCAGCACTGCCGTCAGCGGGTGTTTCTGCATTGGCTGGCTTGCTTTGCAAAGCACCGTTGGGGTTCCAATCTTTGTTCTTTTGAGACTCCACGGCATCTTGTTCAGCCGAACGCGATTGGTTTTTGTTGCTGAACGGCATGGGCACTTTGGTGACGTACATCGCCACACCCAAAGCGACCGTCAGGCCAATGACCAGACCCAAAATGAAGCCAAGCAGGGTGCTGCCGCGCTGGCTTTGAAGTTTGGAAGTTGACATGTTGTGTTGGTTTCTCAAGGTGATGCCGTTGGGATGAATTACATCTGCTCTGGCGCAGACACACCCAATATCTTCAAGCCATTTTGCAAGACTTGGGCACATGCTGCAACCAAGGCCAAACGTGCCAGTTTTTGAGTTTCGTCGTCGACCAAAATGCGCTCGGCATCGTAGTAGCTGTGGTAGCTGGCCGCCAAGTCGCGCAAGTAGAACGTCACATCGTGCGGCGCAAAGTCTTGTGCAGCCGCCGTGAGCATTTCGGGGTATTTGGCCAAGAGCAACATGAGGGCTTGTGCCTTTGGATTTTCCAGGCTGGACAAATCGGCTTTGGCCAAACTGGTCACATCGCCGCCCCAGGTGCGCAAGATGGAGTGAATGCGTGCGTGTGCATATTGCA
>CANGCI010000231.1 GCA_947451995.1 Comamonadaceae bacterium
CACCCTTCACTTCAAAATGTTTGTGAAGATTTGCCTCGACACCGTCGAAACCACTGCTACTGTCATGTTCATTGTGGCTGCCGCCAGCATCTTTGGCTGGATGCTGACCGCTACAGGCGTCACAGCGGCCATCAGTGAATGGGTGCTGGGCTTCACCCAAGAGCCATGGAAGTTTTTGCTCTTGGCCAACTTGCTGATGTTGTTCGTGGGTTGCTTCTTAGAACCTACAGCGGCCATCACCATCTTGGTTCCGATTCTGGTGCCCATCTGCCAAAAACTGGGCATTGACTTGGTTCACTTTGGTTTGGTCATGGTGCTCAACCTCATGATCGGTTTGCTGCACCCTCCCATGGGCATGGTCTTGTTTGTGTTGGCACGTGTGGCCAAGCTCAGTGTGGAACGAACCACCGCGGCCATCTTGCCGTGGCTGTTTCCCTTGCTGGGCAGTTTAATCGTCATCACTTATGTGCCCAGCCTGGTGCTGTGGCTCCCCAAACGCTTTATGTGATTGAGAACCATGAGTCTTTTCATTCGCCTCCACCCCGCCGATGACGTGGTCATTGCGCGCGCGCAACTGATGAGCGGCACCAGCGTTGACGGCGTGGCCGTTCGCGGACTGGTTCCGCCAGGACACAAAGTGGCCACACGTGCCATTCAAGCCGGCGAGCCCGTGCGGCGCTACAACCAAATCATTGGCTTTGCCAGTACCGCCATTCAACCCGGCGAGCATGTCCACACCCACAACCTCAACATGGGTCCTGAAAAAGGCAATTTTGAGCGCGACTACGCCATTGGCCAGGACGTGAAGCCCGAGGCACCGCGCAAGCAAGCCACCTTCATGGGCATCAAACGCTCGGACGGCCGCGTGGCCACGCGCAATTACATCGGTGTGTTGTCCAGCGTCAATTGTTCGGCCACTGCAGCACGCGCCATTGCCGATCATTTTTCAAAACGCAACAACCCTGCTGCGTTGGCTAACTTTCCCAACGTGGATGGCGTCGTGGCTTTAACGCACGGCACCGGCTGCGGCATGGACACCGAAGGTTTGGGTATGAAGTTGCTAGAACGCACGCTGGCCGGCTATGCCACACATGCCAACTTCTGGGGCGTGGTCGTCGTCGGCTTGGGCTGCGAAACCAACCAACTCAACACTTGGCTGGCCCACAGCAGCTTAAGAGAAGGCGACACCCTCAAGGTGTTCAACATTCAAGACACAGGCGGCACACGCCTGACGGTTGAAAAAGGCATCGCACTCATTGAAGAAATGTTGCCGCGCGCCAATCAAGTGAAACGAGAGCCTTGCAGCGCTGAACACATCACAGTCGGTTTGCAATGCGGTGGCTCCGATGGTTACTCGGGCATCAGCGCCAACCCCGCCTTGGGCGCAGCCGTCGATCTGCTGGTGCAACACGGCGGTACCGCCATCCTCAGCGAAACGCCTGAAATTTATGGTGCTGAACACTTGCTCACGCGCCGCGCTGTCAAACCTGAAATTGCACAGAAACTCATTGACCGCATTCACTGGTGGGAGCATTACACCGACATCAACGGCGGCGAGATGAACAACAACCCCTCGCCTGGCAACAAAGCCGGCGGCCTCACCACCATCCTTGAAAAGTCATTGGGCGCCGTAGCCAAAGGCGGCACCAGCAACTTGCAAGCCGTTTACGAATATGCAGAACCGGTCAACACCCATGGTTTTGTCTACATGGACACGCCCGGCTACGACCCTGTGAGTGCCACAGGCCAAGTGGCCGGCGGTGCCAACCTCATTTGTTTCACCACAGGCCGCGGCAGTGCCTACGGCTGCGCACCTTCGCCCAGTTTGAAATTTGCCACCAACTCCGCCCTCTGGAAAAAACAAGAAGAGGACATGGACCTGAACTGCGGCGAAATTGTGGACGGCGGTGTCAGCATTCCCGAAATGGGCCAGCGCATTTTCGAGATGATCCTGAAAGCGGCCTCTGGCGAACCCACCAAAAGCGAGAAGCACGGCTATGGTCAAAATGAATTTGTACCTTGGCAAGTGGGCGCAGTCATGTAAGGAAATAAACCATGAGCCAATGCATTCCCGCCGCACAACTGCAACAACAAATTGCCAACATCATTCGAATGGCGGGCAGCGACGCTGCAGAAGCCGACCAAGTGGCCGCCAATTTGGTCATGGCCAATTTGAGTGGTCATGACTCACATGGTGTGGGCATGGTGCCGCGCTATGTCGATGCCGTTTTGGAAGGTGGTCTGAATCCCAACACGGGCGTCAAAGTGATCCTCGATACAGGTCCCTTGCTGAACTTGGATGGCCAACGTGGCTACGGCCAAATCACAGGTGTGCAAGCCATGCAAATGGGTATTGAACGTGCCAAGCAACACGGCGTGTGCACGGTGGCGCTCAGCCGCTCGCACCACTTGGGACGCATTGGTCACTTTGCCGAAATGGCAGTGGCACAAGGCTTGGTGTCCGTTCATTTTGTGAACGTACTGTCACGCCCCGTCGTCGCACCCTTTGGCGGTGGCGATGGTCGCTTTGGCACCAACCCCTGCTGTATCGGTGTGCCCATGGGCAAGCGAAAACCCTTCGTGCTCGACTTTGCCACCAGCCGTGTGGCCCAAGGCAAGATGCGTGTGGCATACAACAAAGGCGAACAAGTGCCCGATGGTTATTTGATTGACGAAAAAGGCCACCCTACCAACAACCCCGGTGTGGTGGTGGTGCCGCAATCGAATGGGCTGTTTGGCGCCCTCATGACTTTTGGCGACCACAAAGGCTTTGGCATGGCCATGGCCTGCGAATTGTTGGGCGGTGCACTCACAGGCGGTGGCACATGGCACCGCGAAGCCGATGACAAACGGGCTGTGCTCAATGGCATGCTCACCATGATCATCGACCCCGTTCGCTTGGGCACACAAGCCTCGTTTGAAAAAGAAGCCTTGGCCTTTGAAGACTGGCTGCGCCAAAGCCCCGACGCCCCCAACACCGAAGGTGTGCTGTTGGCCGGAGAACCCGAACGCAAAGCACGCGCCGATCGCGAGCAAAACGGTATTTGGATTGACGATGCAACCTGGTCTGAGATTCAAGCAGCTGAAGCCAAACTGAAACACTGACATGGCAAGACCCCAGCTCTCGCGCGCAACGCTCTCGCAAGTTTCTAACACGGTCATCACGCCTGGCTACGCAGTTCATCCCTTAGAGACAGGCGTGGTGCATTTAGGCTTAGGCGCATTTCACCGCGCCCACCAAGCCATGGTGTTTGACCAACTGCTGCGCCAAGGCGATTCACGTTGGGGCATACATGGCGTTGGCATGACGCAACCCGGCTTGGTCAACAAACTGCGCGCACAAGATGGCTTGTACGCCGTTCGCATTGCAGGCGCCACCGGTGTTGAATGGCAAGTGCCTGGTGCGCTCTGGCAAACCAGTGTGGCCACCACAGAGCGGCAAAATGTACTGAAGGCCATTGCGGCAAAAAGCACACGCTGGATCACCCTCACCGTCACAGAAAAAGGCTATACCGCTTCGTTGGCCCAACTGTTGATCGATGGCTTGCGTTTGCGCCATACAGCGGGCCACGCCGGCCTCACCATTGCTTCATGCGACAACCTGCAAGG
>CANGCI010000232.1 GCA_947451995.1 Comamonadaceae bacterium
GGTTGCTGTATGGCCACGATGGCCAGATGCAATTGACCTGGGGTGATGCGGCAGGCCCTGGCGCCAAAGGTGCGCACGATGAATTTTCTTTCACGGCCGTTCAGTCTGCAGGCCATCAAGCGTCCAATGCATTGAACGTCACATGGCAAGGCCAGCGCGTCACCAGTGAAGTGGTGTTGCAAGCAGGCAAGCCCGGTCTGCCAGCCGAGTTGGCGCATGTGTTCACGACGCATGGCGCCACCCGCATTCGCCTCATCAACCCCTTGGCCCATGCGGAAGGTGCGCAAGATGAAAAGGGTGGCTTAACCGCGCCCATGCCAGGTAAGGTGGTTTCCTTTGCGGTGAAGGCGGGCGACAAAGTGAAGGCCGGTCAAACATTGGCAGTGATGGAGGCCATGAAAATGGAGCACACCATTGCAGCGCCCAAGGACGGTGAAGTGACTGAGCTGCTCTACGCCCCAGGCGATCAAATTGCCGAGGGAGCAGAGTTGCTCAAGCTTGCGTAAACTCGAGCTTTTCAACACCTCGACGCTTGCCATGAAAATTGTTTTTTGCTGCACCAACACCAAAGCAGAGCCGTGGCTAGAAGGTTTTCGTCAGGCCTTGCCTGGCGTTGACATTTGGGAGTGGCAAGCGGCTCAGCCGGGTGAAGCCCCCAAGTTGGCCGACCATGCCGTGGTGTGGTCACCCCCGCAAAGTTTCATGGATGAACAAACGCAGTTGCAAAACTTGTTCAACATTGGCGCGGGTGTCGATGCCTTGTTGAAACTCAAGATGCCTGCCAGCCTCAACATCGTGCGCTTGAACGATGCGGGCATGTCAGTGCAAATGGCCGAGTACGTGTGCCATGCCGTCATTCGCTACTTCCGCGAGTTTGACCATTACGACAAAGATGCGCAGGCGCAGCGTTGGTCTTATCGCAAGCCAACACTGCGTGCCGATTTTTCGGTGGGCATTTTGGGCGCGGGTGTGTTGGGCAGTCATGTGGCCAAAACTTTGCAGGCCTTTGAGTTTCCAGTGAATGTGTGGAGCCGATCGCCCAAACACATTGAAGGCGTCAAAAGCTTTTCTGGTGTTGCGCAGTTGCCTGAATTTTTAAAAGCCACGCGTGTCTTGGTCAACTTGCTGCCCCTCACACCCGAGACTGAAAACATCTTGAACCGTGAGCACTTGATGCAATTGCAAAAAGGCGCGTACCTCATCAATGTGGCGCGTGGTCGCCATTTGGTCGAGCACGATTTGTTGGATGCATTGGCCAATGGCCACATGGCTGGCGCCACCTTGGATGTGTTTCGCGAAGAGCCATTGCCGCAAGCTCACGCTTTCTGGTCGCATCCTCAAATCACGGTCACCCCTCATACCTCGGCGCGTACGCTGCGCGAAGAAAGCATTGCGCAAATCGCTGGCAAGATCAAAGCGGTGTATGCAGGTCAAGCCATTGAAGGCCGCGTCGACAAAGTCCGTGGCTATTGAACAGAGAACTTCTATGACACTTCCTTCACGCGTTAAGTTGGTCGATGTGGGCCCCCGCGATGGTTTGCAAAACGAAAAGCAAGCGGTGCAAGCGGCTGTCAAAATTGAATTGGTTCATCGCTTGCAAGCAGCGGGGCTGAAAGAAATTGAAGTCACCAGCTTTGTTAGCCCCAAGTGGGTGCCCCAAATGGCCGACAACGCCGAAGTGATGGCCGGCATTCAACGGCAAGCAGGTGTGCGCTATTCAGTGCTCACGCCCAACATGCAGGGCTATCAAGCCGCGGTCCACAGCAAGCCCGATGAGATCGTGGTGTTTGCGGCCGCCAGCGAAGCCTTCAGTCAAAAGAACATCAACTGCAGCATTGAAGAAAGCATCCAACGTTTTGCGCCTGTGGTGGAGGCTGCGCGCGCAGCCGGCATTTATGTGCGCGGCGCCATGTCCTGCGTGGTGGGTTGTCCCTACGAAGGCGAGGTTGCACCGTCACAGGTGGGCCGTTTGGCGCAGTTGATGAAAAGCATTGGCGTGCAACATGTGGGTGTGGCCGACACCATTGGTGTGGGCACGCCGCTCAAAGTGAAAGCGGCCATGGAGGCCACATTGCAACATTACGATGTGAACGATGTGTCGGGCCATTTTCATGACACGTATGGCCAGGCCCTGTCCAACACCTTGGCCAGCTTGGAGTTGGGTGTCTGGCAGTTTGATACCTCGGTGGCTGGCTTGGGCGGTTGTCCTTATGCCAAAGGCGCTACCGGCAATGTGGCCACCGAAGATGTGGTTTACATGCTTCACGGCATGGGCATCGACACGGGCATTGACCTCGATAAGTTGGTCGATGCGGGTGCGTTCATCAGTGATTTCTTGCAGCGCAAGTCGGGCTCGCGTGTGGCCACGGCCATCTTGAACAAACGATTAGGCTAAGCAGGGTTTTTCGCAAGCCCTTATCCTCTGCACCATGAGCCAATTGACCCGATTGCAAATCCGCGCAGACCAAGTCTTGAATTCAGACGCGGTGCACGTGCCTTCTCCTTGCGTGTCAATTTGCGTCATTCATCCGACAACGGGCATCTGCGAAGGATGCTTGCGCACCCTCGATGAAATTGCCGCATGGGGCCAAATGCCCAGCGCTAAGCAGCGCGGCGTCTGGCAACAAATACAAGTGCGCTGTGCCGACAAATTGCGAGGTTTGGCGTCGTGAAAGAAATTCATTTCTATTTTGATTTCATTTCACCGTACGCTTGGTTGGCCTTTCAGGCTTTGCCCAAAATACTCGATGGCATCAGCCACCGCGTGCACTATCACCCTGTGTTGTTTGGCGCCTTGCTGAAGCACCACGGTCAATTGGGTCCTGCAGAAATGCCAGGCAAGCGCGATTGGACCTATCGCCAAGTGATGTGGTTGGCAAAGCAACAAGGCACTGTTTTGAAAATGCCTGCGTCACACCCGTTCAACCCCTTGGCACTTCTGCGTTTGGCGGTGGCCACCTCTGCAAACGGCCAGCCCAATCGTTATGTGGTTGAAAGTATTTTCAAACACGTGTGGTGTGAAGGTTTGGAAGCCACCGATGCAGAACGCTTGGCCATCTTGCAAACGCATTTGTTGTCGCAGGCTTCTCTTCAAGGTGTGGCCAAAGATCCGCAATCTGACGATGTGAAGCGCATGTTGCAGCAGCAAACCGAGAGCGCCATTGCGCTGGGCTTGTTTGGTGTGCCCAGCATGGTGGTCGATGGACAAGTGTTCTGGGGGCAAGATGCATTGCCCATGTTGCGCGCTTACCTCGAAGGCGACACTTGGTTTCAAAGTTCAGAGTGGCGTGATGTGTCCCAGTTGCCTGTGGGCATTCGTCGCGCGCCCGAGAAGAAGTAAGTCTTCAGTCGCCTTGCTTTGAAGCGGCTGGGGTGGCCACTTGCCGTTCCCAGTGATTGACCAGCAGCGCATACACCCAGGTGATCGCTAAGAACACCAGCACCGAGCCTTGCGCGGCCATCCAAAATCCCACCGGCCGATCGAACATCACAAAGTTCAAATCGCGTGCAAAAAACGCCACGCAAAATGTGACGCTGGCCCACAGGCACAACAAGCACCA
>CANGCI010000233.1 GCA_947451995.1 Comamonadaceae bacterium
AATGCCCAAGCCCCAGCATCGATAGGCCAGGACAGCTGGGCCAATGGCGACAAAGGCCAAGGCCGCGTACAAAGGCAGCCCCCAAGTGATGTGGGCATCTGTCAGGGCCCATTCGGCGCCCGTCAACATACCCGCCCAACCCAAGCCAAAAATCACTTGTGCCATCAGGAAAGCCGCCCAATTGCTGCGAATTTCGTCGGGCTCATTGCGTTGGGTTAGAAGCCAGCTGTATAGGGCCCAACAAAGCACGGCCAGCAAAATGTAAATGTCGCCCACCACAAATTGCACTTGAAACAGCTGTTGCCAATCGCCGCGCGACAGCACCACCAAAACGCCAGCGATAGAGAAGGTGGCCCCTAGCCATTGGGCGGCTCTGACCGGCGTCTTGAAAAACAAAGCGCCAATGGCCAGCATGAACACGGGGGTGCTGGCCGCCACCAAGGTGACGTTCAAGGGCGTGGAAGTCTGCAGCGCCAAATACTGCAGTGCGTTGTAACACCCTACGCCAAGCAAGCTGAGCACAGCAAACCGGCGCCAATGGGGCCACAAGGGGCTACTGGGTTTCAGCAATTGCCATGTCAGGGGCAACAAAATAAAAAAGGCGATTGCCCAGCGCAAGAAGTTCAGGGTGATGGGGGGCACCAAATCGCTGACCAGTCGACCGACCACTGCATTGCCCGCCCACAGCAGGGGGGGCACGGTTAGCATCAAAGCCGTACCTGGAGAGAGTTTTTGTGTCATGCCTGTGACTGTAACGTCAACTGTGTACCCGACTGAGAGAGCAGGGACATTCAATTCGTGGCAAAGTAGCGGTCATTGTGAATTGGCTTCACAAGCCAGTCGCCAACGGTTTCATTTTCAAGGAGATACGCATGAGCTTAGCCGTCCAAATTGACCAAAACGGTGGTCCTGAACAACTCAAATTGGTCGACGTCACAGTCGGTCAACCAGGCCCTGGTGAAATTCGCATTCGCCACAAAGCGATTGGCCTGAACTTCATTGACGTCTACCAGCGCAGCGGTTTGTACACCTTGCCCATGCCCCTCAAGTTGGGCATGGAAGCCTCAGGCATTGTGGAAGCCGTTGGCGAGGGCGTGACGCACCTTAAAGTGGGCGACCGTGCAGCGTATGCCAGCCAGCCTCCAGGAAGCTACTGCGAAGAACGTGTGATGCCCGCCAAGTGCGTTTGCAAACTGCCTGACGACATCTCTTTTGAAACGGGCGCTGCCATGATGCTGAAAGGCCTCACAGCGCAGTACCTGCTCATGAAAACACGCCCTGTTGAAGGCCTGCAAGCGGGTGACCACGTGTTGTTCCATGCTGCTGCGGGTGGCGTGGGCCTCATTGCTTGCCAATGGGGCAAGGCCTTGGGCTTTCGCATGATTGGTACTGCGGGTTCTGATGCCAAGTGCCAATTGGCCATTGCCAATGGTGCTGAGCATTGCATCAACTACAGCACGGACGACTTTTTGGCACGCGTGAAAGAAATCACGGGCGGCAAAGGTTTGAAAGTGGTTTATGACTCAGTGGGCAAAGACACCTGGGACAAATCACTCGACTGCTTGCGTCCCTTCGGCTTGATGGCCACCTTCGGCAATGCCTCTGGTGCGGTGCCACCTTTTGCGCCTGGCGTGTTGGGCACCAAAGGTTCTTTGTACGTCACACGTCAAACCTTGTTCAGCCACATCACCACACGTGAAAGCACACAAGCCATGGCCGATGATTTGTTTGCGGTTGTGCAGAGTGGCAAGGTCAAAATTCACATTGATCAAACCTTCCCACTGTCGCAAGTGCAAGAAGCGCACAAAGCTTTGGAAGCCCGCAAAACCACAGGTTGCACCATCCTCACTTTGTGATGCGTCCCTGACATCAAAAAGGCACCCGCGGGTGCCTTTTTTATTTGCCGCGGCGAACTCGCAGCAACTCGTCCAGTATCAGTAAGCCAGCGCCAACGGTGATGGCACTGTCGGCCACGTTAAAGGCAGGGAAGTGCCACGTGCCGTAGTAGAAGTCTAAGAAGTCAATCACATGGCTGTAGAGCAAACGATCGATCACGTTGCCAACGGCACCACCTAGCAACAAAGACAAGGCCAAGCAAAACAAAGTTTGGCCGGCATGCATGCGAAGCAAGTAAACCATCACGCCAGCTGCAACCACACCCAGTCCGGTAAAGAACCAGCGTTGCCAACCCCCGGCATCGGCCAAGAAAGAAAACGCCGCACCCGGGTTGTGAACGCGAACCAAATTGAAAAAAGAAGTGATGGGCAATGCCTCACCCAATTGGAATGCACCCACCACTGCAATTTTGGTCAACTGGTCCAGAATGAGCGTGATGAGCGCAATGCCCAACCAAAGCCAGACGCCTGACCCGGATGTGAATGCACTTTTGGATTTGGCCATTTCGCAGCTTGCTTAAGCGAACAAACGCTTCTCGCCCTCGCCATGCAGGTTGCTGTCGCAACGGCCGCACAGCGTGGGGTGGGCTGGGTTCACGCCCACGTCAGGGGCGTAATGCCAGCAGCGATCGCACTTGGTGTCTTCACTCACGGCCACTTTGGCCACCAGGCTGTCGCCGGCTTCCAAGTTAAGTTGAGAAGTGATGAACACAAACTTCAGGTCTTTGCCCAAACTGGCCAACAAGGCATGGTCTTCGGGGCCGGCTTGCAAGGTGACAGCGGCCTGCAAAGAGGCGCCCACTTTGCCATCGGCACGCAAGGCTTCAATGTCTTTGTTCACTTGATCGCGAATTTCGCGAATGCGGGTCCACTTGGCCAGCAGCGCTTCATTGGGCGTGCCCAAATCGCTGAAGGTTTCCATGAAGATCGATTCTGAGCTGCCAAAGTTTTGCCAAGCCTCTTCAGCGGTAAAGCTTAAAAACGGCGCCATCAAGCGCAGCATGGCATGCGTGATGCGATACAGCACGGTTTGTGCGGAGCGGCGTGCCAAGGATTTGGGCGCGCTGGTATAGAGACGGTCTTTGAGCACGTCCAAATAGAATGCGCCCAAATCTTCAGAACAGTACACCTGCAACTTAGAGACCACAGGGTGGAACTCGTAGTCTTTGAAGTGCGACAAAATGTCGGCTTGCAATTGCGCTGCACGGCTCAGGGCAAAGCGATCGATCTCTAACAAGTCGGCATCGGCCACTGTGTCTTTGGTGGGATCAAAGTCGCTGACGTTGGCCAACAAGAAACGCAGGGTGTTGCGAATGCGGCGGTATGCGTCGACCACGCGCGCCAAAATTTTGTCGTCGATGTTGAGGTCGCCAGAGTAATCGGTTGAAGCCACCCACAAGCGCACAATTTCTGCGCCCATCTTGTCGGTGATTTCTTGCGGCGCCACCACGTTGCCCAAGCTTTTGCTCATCTTGCGGCCTTGGCCGTCGGTGGCAAAACCGTGGGTCAGCAAACCTTTGTAGGGTGCACGATCGTAGAGTGCACAACCGAGCAACAAAGAGCTGTGAAACCAGCCGCGATGTTGGTCGTGGCCTTCCAAATACAAATCGGCTTCGGGGCCTGCGTCATGGAACGGATTGCGA
>CANGCI010000234.1 GCA_947451995.1 Comamonadaceae bacterium
GACCATGCCCATGGGAGGGTGCAGCAAACCGATCATGAGGTTGAGCACCATGACCAAACCAAAGTGAACCAAGTCAATGCCCAGTTTTTGGCAGATGGGCACCAGAATCGGAACCAAGATGGTGATGGCTGCTGTGGGCTCTAAAAAGCAACCCACGAACAACATCAGCAAGTTGGCCAAGAGCAAAAACTTCCAAGGCTCTTGCGTGAAGCCCAACACCCATTCACTGATGGCCGCTGTGACGCCTGTAGCGGTCAGCATCCAGCCAAAAATGCTGGCGGCGGCCACAATGAACATGACCGTGGCAGTTGTTTCGACGGTGTCGAGGCAAATCTTCACAAACATTTTGAAGTGAAGGGTGCGATACCAGAAGAAGCCCAACACGATGGCCCAGACGCAAGCGGCAATGGCGCCTTCTGTGGGTGTGAATACGCCGGTGGTCATGCCGCCAATCAGCAAAACAGGTGTCATGATGGGCAGAACAGCCTGGAAGTCAAAGAATTTATCGGCGGCAAACAAAACAGCCAGCGCCACAAACACAGTGGCTTGTGGTGGTGTGTTCAGTTCAGTGACGCAGAACCAAATGGCCAGTGGCCAGCCAATCACCACGGCTGTTTCGGCCAAGGCTTTGAAAACGCGTGGCCAGTTGAAGGGCACATCCGAGCCCCAATTGTTTTTGTGTGCAAAGTAGCCCACGGTGATCATCATCAAGATGGCCATCAAAGCACCCGGCAAGATGCCAGCCAAGAACAAGGAGCCCACTGACACGTTGGCCATCATGCCGTAAATCACAAACGGCAAGCTGGGTGGGATGATGGGCCCCAAGGTGGCCGATGCAGCTGTCACGCCCACAGCAAACTCAGTGCTGTAGCCATGGTCTTTCATGGCTTTGATTTCAATGGTGCCAAGGCCCGCAGCATCGGCAATGGCGGTGCCGCTCATGCCCGCAAACACCACAGAACCCACCACATTCACGTGGCCCAAGCCACCCTTCATCCAGCCCACCAAGGCCAAGGCGTAGTTGTAGATGCGGTTGGTGATGCCCGCATTGTTCATGAGGTTGCCAGCCAAAATGAAGAAGGGCACGGCCAACAAAGGAAAGCTGTCAATGCCCGACACCATGCGGTGAATGACCACAAAGGGTGGCGAGCTTTGTGTCCAGAATAAATAAATCAGGGACGCGCCGGCCATGGCAATGGCCACAGGAATGCCGCCACTCATCAACAGCAAGAACAAAATTTTTAACATCGGATTTCTTTCGGAACTTGAAGTGCTGTGTTCAGCGGTCTGTCATTTCTGACTCAGGGCGTTGCAGCACGGTGTAGCCGCGTTGCCAATGAATTTTCATGACCCAGATGGCGCGCAAACACATGGCCGCAAAACCTGCCATGACCACGCCGTAGACCAAGTTCATGGGCAAATCGATGATGGTCATTTTGTAACTGCCCAATTTCTCCATCATTTGCCATGTGAGAACGGTGGCGGCGCCAAAAAAGCCAATGCGCATCACATCGACCAGGGTGTTCATGAACTTAGACAACCAGTTGGGCATGAATTTGTAAAAGAAGTCCACTTGGATGTGGTTGTTCTTGGCCACACCAATGGTGGCGCCAGTGAAAACGGTGGCAATTAAAAAGTAACGCGCAATTTCCTCTGTCCACGACGCAGAATTGTTGAGGACGTAGCGTGTAAAAAACTGATAGAACACAGTGGCACCTAAGAGCCAGAAGAAGCCTAAGGCCACCCAAGCTTCGATGGGCGTTCCAGACAGATCGACTTCTTCATCGGTGGCATGAAATTGGCCATCGTCGCCCATCACTTTGGGCATCGCGTCAAGGTCGGGGAGGTTGCTCATCTTGTTTTCCTAGTCAAACAAAGCACAGGTTGAGCAGAGCGCTCAACCTGTGAAGGGTGTGCCGGTGACACACCTGTATCAAACATCGATGCGATTACTTGGCTGCTTGGATCTTGTCAAAGTCAGCTTTGGTAAAGCCCATGGAGTCGAGTGGTTTGTTTTTCAAGACAGCGTCTTGGAATGACTTGCGATCGACTTCCACAATTTGCAAACCTTTTTTCTTGAAGTCGCTGACCAACTCGGCTTCATGCGTTTTGATTTTGTTGGTTGCGCGTACCGCAGCTTCTTGGGTCACATCTGTGAAAATTTTCTTTTCAGCATCCGACAGTTTGTTCCAAACGTGCGGTGCCACTTGCGTGGTCAAGCCGTCCACGATGTGGCCAGTCAACATGATGGCTTTCTGTACTTCGTAGAACTTCTTGGCTTCGATGGTGGTCAAAGGATTTTCTTGGGCTTCCACTGTGCCGTTTTGCAGGGCCAAATAAACTTCGGCAAATGCAATGGGTGTGGGATTGGCGCCGCAAGCCTCGGGCGTGGCGCGGTAGGCGGGTACGTCAGGCACGCGAATCTTGATGCCCTTCATTCCTGCGCAATTGGTGAAGGCTTTTTGGGCGGTGGTGTGACGCGCACCGTAGTAGGTGTAAGCCGTCACTTGAATACCTGTCTTGGCGCGGAATTCATTGACCATTTCGGCAAACACAGGGCTCTTGGAGTAAGCAATGAGGTGATCGCCATCACGGAAGATGAACGGGTAGTAGGCGATGCCAAAGCGGGGGTAAGCGCGCGCAGCAAAGGAAGGGCCGCTGATGATCATGTCAACGGTGCCCAATGTGAGGCCCTGGTTGATGTCGGTTTCTTTGCCCAAAGTTGAAGCAGGGAAAACTTGAATTTCGTACTTGCCGTTGGTGCGTTTTTTAATCTCATCGGCCGCCCATACTGATTCAGTGTGAAAGGGCTCGGATGTTTCATACACGTGAGCCCACTTGAGCTTGGTTTGCGCTTGAACAGCGGTGCTGCCCAAAGTGGCGACTAAGCCAAGGGCCAGCAAGCTAGCGCTGGCCAGAGCTTTCAGGGTGTTGCGTTTGGTGGTCATGTTGTCTCCTGTTGAAGTGTTGATATGAGAATGTGCTGGCGAGAAAACTAAATTCGAGCAGGTGCGCTTCGCCAGCTAGCGCTGAAACGTTTGTGAGCTTGGTTCAAATGTTTTTGCATGGTTTTGCGCGCACGTTGCGGGTCGTGGGCTTCGATGGCCTCTAGCACTTCTTGGTGTTCTGCAATGGCGGCGGCCCATGAGGCAGGCGATTCAAAGTAATCGCCCAAGCGTTCGAACAAAGGGCCATTTCTGGCTTCTAAATAAAGTTCGAGGGTGTCGTGCATCACGCTGTTGGCGCAGGCATTGGCAATCGCCATGTGAAAGGCGATGTCGCTGTCTCTGGGGATGCGGCCGGCTTTCGCATCTTTTTGCATGGCCTTGAGTGCAGCGGCCATGCGCTTGATGTCTTGCGCATTGGCGCCTTCTGCCGCCAGAGCGGCCATTTCAGCTTCAATCAGGGAGCGTGCGCGCATCACTTCAAGCGGCCCCCATTCGGCGGGCGTGTTGAGTGTGCTGGGTGCGGCTTGTTTCTTCTTGCCCAATGATTTGACATAGATGCCAGAGCCGGTGCGCACTTCAATCAC
>CANGCI010000235.1 GCA_947451995.1 Comamonadaceae bacterium
ATTGACGCCAAATGTTTTCTGTGAAAGTGACGCTGGGGGCCAACAAGGTGGCCGAAGCACACGATTTGATCGCCGACAACAAGGCGCCAAAGAACAAGACTTGCATGACAAACGGCATTTGCTCCATGACCAAGGTAGGCAAGACCTTTTGGGGATCTTCTTGGATCAACTGGGCTGCCTTCTCAGGCATGATGATCAACGCACTGACCACCAAGAACATGGGCACAAAGGCAAACAAGATGTAGCAAATGCCGCCAATGATGGGGCCCTTGGTGGCTGCGCCCAGGCTGTTGGCCGACATGACCCGTTGAAACACGTCTTGCTGGGGAATCGAGCCAAACATGATGGTGATGGCGGCTGCAACAAAAAACAAAATGTCTTTGAAGTTGGGCTCTGGCAAGAACTTGAACATGTCTTGACTGACCGCCAATGCAATCACCTTGTCGGCGCCACCCGCTTGGTTGCCCGCAAAAATGGCCAAAGTGCTCAAACCAACCACCAAAATAATCATTTGCATGAAATCGGTGATGGCCACCGACCACATGCCACCAAACAAGGTGTAGGCCAATACAGACACCACCCCAATGGTCATGCCCAGAGGCATGCTGATGCTGCCACCCGACAACAAGTTAAATACCAAGCCCAAGGCAGTGACTTGGGCTGAGACCCAACCCAAATAACTGACCATGATGATGATGGAACACAAAACCTCAACCGTGCGACCATAACGCTCGCGGTAATAGTCACTGATGGTCAACAAGTTCATGCGGTACAACTTGGCGGCAAAAAATACGCCCACCAAAATCAAACAACTGCCCGCACCAAAGGGATCTTCCACCACACCATTCAAGCCACTGTTGACAAACTTGGCTGGAATTCCCAACACCGTTTCGGAGCCAAACCAGGTGGCAAAGGTGGTGGTGACAATCATGGCCAAAGGCAGATGTCGACCTGCAATGGCAAAGTCAGCAGAACTTTTAACGCGCTTGGCGGCCACCAAACCAATGGCAATGGTGACCAGCAAATAGGCAATGACCAAAGTCAACAACACAACAACGCTCCTTAGATTTGTTGGAATCTTTCGAGTGCTTGAAGCACGATGAGGGTGGACACAAAACCAATCACCACATACACAATGGCCTGCAACAGTCGGTTGGTGCGCTGCTGCTCAGCCAAAAGGGCTGCCAGTTGATTTCGCTCATGCGCACTGGCCGTGGTTTGTTTCAAATAGTCATGCATCAACCGAGGCAGTTGGGGCAAGATTTTGGCGTATTGAGGGGCTTGCTCGCGCAATTGCTGAATGAAACGCTTAGGGCCCACTTGGTCAATCATCCACTGCTCTAGGAAGGGCTTGGCCGTGTTCCACAAATCGAGCTCTGGGTCTAATTGACGTCCCAAACCTTCAATGTTGAGCAAGGTTTTTTGGAGCAGCACCAACTGCGGTTGAATTTCAACATTGAAGCGCCGCGATGTTTGAAACAAACGCATGAGCACCATGCCCAATGAAATTTCCTTGAGGGGTCTGTCAAAGTAAGGCTCGCACACAGAGCGAATGGCCGACTCCAACTCATCAACGCGCGTGGTGCTGGGCACCCAGCCAGACTCGATGTGCAATTCGGCCACACGTTTGTAATCGCGCCGGAAAAAAGCGCTGAAGTTTTGCGCCAAATATTCTTTGTCAAATTCGGTGAGCGTGCCCACAATGCCAAAGTCTAAGGAGATGTAGCGCCCCAAGCTTTCAGGTTCCACGCTGACCTGGATGTTGCCTGGATGCATGTCCGCGTGAAAAAATCCATCGCGAAAAACCTGCGTGAAAAAGATCGTCACGCCATCTTTGGCCAGTTGCGGAATGTCGACACCGGCACTGCGCAATGCGTCCACTTGACTGATGGGCAAGCCCTTCATGCGCTCCATGACGATCACTTCAGGATGGCAATAGTCCCAATACATTTCGGGGATCAACACCAAATTCAAGCTTTGCATGTTGCGGCGCAACTGCGCAGCATTGGCAGCTTCGCGCACCAAGTCCAATTCGTCGTGCAAATGTTTGTCAAACTCGGCCACCACTTCGCGCGGCTTTAAACGTTTACCGTCTGCACTGACTTTCTCGAGCCAACCCGCCATCATGCGCATCAAGCTCAGGTCTTTTTCAATGGCGGGCAACATGTTGGGGCGCAAGACTTTGACCGCTACTTCTTGAACAGTCCCTGTCTTGTCTTTCAACAACGCAAAATGCACTTGCGCAATCGAGGCGCTGGCCACAGGCACTCGATCAAAAGACTCAAAGATCTCAGACACCGAGCGGCCAAAGGCCCGCTCAATGGTGGCCACGGCAATGTCGGAGCTGAAGGGTGGCACTCGGTCTTGTAACTTGGCCAACTCTTCAGCAATGTCTTCTGGCAACAAGTCGCGCCGCGTCGACATCACTTGTCCAAATTTGACAAAAATAGGGCCCAAACCTTCCAAAGCCAAACGCAAACGCTCACCGCGGGGCTTGGTATGCGAGCGGCCCAAACTCAACAAATGCGCCAACATTCGCAACAAGGGCTGCTTGAAATTGGACAGGACCATTTCGTGCAGGCCGAAGCGCCAAACCGTCCAAACAATGAAGCTGCCACGAAGGAAGCGGTTCATGATGCGGCCTTGCGTGCGAATTGTTGGATGGCTTGCACGGCTTGCTTGCCCATGCCAACCAGCGTGTGTGCGGCTGCATCGCCCAACCAATAGGAGAGGTCTTCGGTCACGTCCCAGCGCACATGGTCGATCAGCCAATTGACTTCGGCGGCCAACTGCACATCGCCTTCCACATGCACACCAGGCTTTTCACCTTTGAGAACAGCAGCTGCCATGTCAAAGGGGGATGCATCGGTCAATGTGAGCTTCAAATCTGTGCGCTGACCGTTCACGCGTTCAAACATGCCAGCCGGCGTAGGCGTCAGTTGAATCAGTTTGTCTTGCCATTGCAATTGAATGCAGCGACCCTTTTGCCGGGCCAATCGATTTTGCGCTTCAGGTTCACGGCTGATGACGTGATTTAAAAACAAAACCACCCGATTGAGGGTCTCATCGACCACCCAAGCGGGCGGCTGAGTTTGGGTTGCAAATTGGGTGAGCGCGTCGCTCACCAAAGAAAAAGGGGACTGTGTTGCCATAGTCCCCAATTATTCCCGAAAGGCCGGCTTCTGCCAGCATTTCGGGGTAGATAGTCCTGAATTTATTGCAGGGCTTGAACACCTGCCACCAGCCAACCGCTGTCGCCGTTTTTGGGCTTGGTCATGTTCCAAACTTCACGGAAGGGGCTGGGCGCGGCATCGGCTTCTTCACGGATGACACCGTTGAACTCCACGCTGGCCATGTAGGCGTCTGGCAATTCTTCAATGCCCAGCAACAAGGCGTCCAACTTGACCACTTCGGTTTTGTTGGGTTGGCCTGGGAAGTTGGCTTCACGCTCGGCCAATTGGCTCTTGATTTCTGACAGCATGCCGTCGGTCATCATGGCACGCAAAGA
>CANGCI010000236.1 GCA_947451995.1 Comamonadaceae bacterium
ATGATTGGCCTGGACGTGTGCCTGGCCGTGATGGAGGTTTACCTCAAAGAATTTGGCGACAGCAAATACCGTCCTTGCCCCTTGCTGAAAGAGTTGGTGGCTGCAGGCCGTTTGGGTCGCAAGACCGGTCACGGCGTTTACCAATATTGATGTGGGTCAAGTGCACGGGGTGCACTTGTCTTTATTCTGAGTGCAAGGCGATTTATGACAAACATTCATCCTGAAGGCAGCATTGACTTGGAAGTGCGTGACGGCGTGCTGTTGATCGGCATCAACCGACCCAACAAGCGCAACGGTTTCACCCCCAAGATGTACCGCGAGTTGGGCGAGGCCTACACACGCCTAGATGATGAGCCTGCTTTAAGGGTGGGCGTCTTGCACGCCATGGGCGATCACTTCACGGCGGGCCTTGATTTGCCCACCATCGCACCCCTCATGCAGCGCGGCGAAAAAGCCGTGCCCTTGGGTTTGGTCGATCCGCTCAACTTGGGCATGGAGGGCTATCGCCGCCGCACCAAGCCCATGGTGGTGGCGGTGCAGGGCATTACCTACACCTTGGGAATTGAGTTGATGCTGGCTGCCGACATCGTGGTCGCTGCCGACAATTGCCGTTTTTCTCAGCTAGAAGTGAAGCGCGGCATCATGGCCACGGGCGGTGCCACCTTGCGCATGGCCGAGCGTGCGGGCATGGGCAACGCCTTGTTGCACTTGCTCACGGGTGATGAGTTTGGCAGCGCAGAGGCCCTGCGTTTGAATTTTGTGCAGCGCGTGGTACCTGCAGGCGAGCAATTGAGCGAAGCTTTGAAGATTGCCAAGTCGATTGCCGCACAAGCACCTTTGGCTGTGGTGGCCACGCGCCAGAGTGTTTTAAAGGCTGTCGAGCAAGGCCCTCTAGTGGCCATGCACGAGTTCATCTCAGTCCAAAAAACACTGTCCAACAGCGAAGACGCCAAAGAAGGCGTGCAATCCTTCATCGAAAAACGCGACGCACGCTTCACCGGAAAATGAGCTTGTGAAAATTGCGCTGCTCTCAGACATTCACGCCAACCTGCAAGCGCTGAATGCTTGCATGGCACATGCCAAAGCGCAAGGCGTTGACCGGTGGGCTTTGCTGGGTGACTTGGTGGGTTACGGTGGCAATCCGCAGGAAGTGGTCGACATCGCCATCCAGTTGGCCGATGAAGGTGCGTGGGTGCTGCAAGGCAACCACGACGCCATGGCAGTGAAACCGCCCGTTGGCGATGACAGCCTGGGCAGCAGCACAGCCCAATGGACTTTTGAGCAATTGGGTGCTTCGCAGCGTGGCTTTTTAAAGGCCTTGCCTTTGACGGTCTTGTCGGGGCCGCTGTTGTTGGTCCATGCCAGCGCACATGCCCCCGAGCGTTGGCATTACGTCGACTCTGAACGAGCCGCCGACTTGTGCGCAGACCATGCCTTGCAACACTTCGATGCACGTCATGTGGTGGTGGGCCATGTGCATCATCAAACGGTGTACTACCGTGGCACGGGTCACAGCATGATGAAGTTCGAACCTACAGCGGGTGTGCAGGTGCCCATGCCTTCGCACCGCCGATGGGTGGCGACGGTGGGTTCGGTTGGGCAGCCGCGGGATCACAAATCCGAAGCCATGTACGCACTCTACGATGAAACGGCAGGGCGCATGAGCTTCCACCGCGTGCCATATGACCATCAAGCCGCCGCCACGGCCATCCGCGAAGCAGGATTGCCAGAATTTTTTGCTGAACGATTGGCGCTGGGGCGATGAAACTTCTCCATCCTGGCCATGTGATCGATGGCTTTGAAATTCAAGCTTGTTTGCATGCCGGTGGCATGGCGCACATCTACACCGTTCAGTACGCTTTGAGCGAAGACGGCACACGCCGCGAATCAGAGTTCCCGATGGCCATGAAGATTCCGCGCATGACGGCTGGCGATGGTGCAGAAAACATTGTGAGCTTTGAGGTTGAGCATCAAATCTTGCCCGCTCTGTCGGGCTCCCATGTGCCGCGCTTTGTGGCTGCAGGCGATTTGTCTCGCACGCCCTATTTGGTCATGGAATATGTGCAGGGGTCGACACTTGAAACCTGGCGCGAGAATTTTCACAAAGAAACATTTCAAGCGGGTTTGCATGACAGGGCCATTGCCCGCGTAGGCGCTGAGCTGGCGCATGCCGCGCACAGTTTGCATAAACAAAACGTGTGTCACTTAGACCTCAAGCCAGCCAATGTCTTGATCCGCCCCAACGGCAAAGTGGTGTTGTTAGATTTTGGATTGTCATGCCATGCGCATTACCCTGATCTGCTGGCTGAAGAAATGCGCAAAGCGGTGGGCTCACCTGCGTGGATTGCACCTGAACAAGTGGTGGGTGTGCGCGGTGACCCCCGCTCGGATATTTTTGCCATCGGTGTGATGCTGTACGAGCTGGCAACTGGCGAATTGCCGTTTGGCGAACCTGCCACACCGGGCGGCATGCGTCAGCGTTTGTGGATGGATCCTGTCCCACCTCGCAAGCGCAATCCCAAGGTGCCGGAATGGTTGCAAGAAGTGATTTTGAAGTGCCTGCATCCTGAGGCTGCCATGCGCTACCCCTCGGCGGCGCACTTGGCCATGGACTTGGGCAACCCCGATCAAATTCGCATCACTGAGCGCGGTCAACAAATCAAGGGCACTGGCTTTAAAGAGCATTTCAAGCGATGGCTGAAAGCTGCGGGCATGCATTACCAGCCTAGCCCCTTGCCTTCCAAGCAGATCAAAGAAGTACCGATCTTGATGGTGGCCTTGCCACACGCCGATGTGAGCGATGCCACGTGGTATTCGCTGCGCGAAGCTGTCGACCGATCTTTGGGCATTCGACCGGGTGCGCGTTTGGCATGCGTGACGGTCATTTCACCCAACGACACCAGCAGCACCGATTCGAACAAAAGCGAAAGCAGTGTGCATCGCATGCACTTGGCGCGCATGCAGCAATGGTCGCAAGGCTTGGATTTGCACGACCATCAAGTTTCGTTTCACGTGCTGGAAGCCAGCGATGTGGCGCACGCACTGGTGACTTATGCTGCAAGCAATGAGGTTAGCATGATCATCATGGGTGCGGCAACGCATGGCCTGCAAATGCAGCGCTTTGTGGCCACCGTACCCATCAAGGTGGCCATGAACGCGCCCTGCACCGTCATCTTGGTCAAGCAAGATGTGCCGTTTGAATTTTTAGGAACATTGAATGACAAATGAAGTCCCCCAAGGGCCATCCGAGTGGGACGCACTGCATCCATATGCATCGCTCACACCCGATGCCGTTCTCGATGCATTGGCCGACATCAGCTTGATGGGCGATGGTCGCCTGACGGCGCTCAGCTCCTACGAAAACCGCGTCTATCAAATTCAATTGGAGACCGAGCGCGCACCCACGCAAACAGATGGCACGCCTGTGCCCAACAGTGTGGTCGCTAAGTTTTACCGGCCCGGTCGTTGGACGGATGCGC
>CANGCI010000237.1 GCA_947451995.1 Comamonadaceae bacterium
GCTTTGTGGGTCTTTGCCGTCGTCCAATTTGAATTTAGAAATGACTTGCTTGCCCAAGTGGCCGCGTGCGCCTTCGGCAAACACGGTGTACTTGGCGTGCAGTTCCATGCCTAACTGGAAGTTTTCAGTTGGCTCGCCATCTTTGCCGATGCCCATGTTGCCAGTGGCCACACCTTTGACAGAGCCGTCGGCGTTGTACAGAACTTCAGCCGCTGTAAAGCCAGGGAAAATTTCCACGCCCAAGGCTTCGGCTTGTTCGCCTAACCAGCGTGTGAGGTTGCCCAAGCTGATGATGTAGTTGCCTTCGTTGTGGAAGCAGGGGGGCAGTGCGAAGTTGGGGACGCGTGTGGCACCGTTTTCAGTGGTCATCAAGAAGATGTCTTCCGTGACCGGTTGATTTAAAGGGGCGCCCATTTCTTTCCAGTTGGGAAAGAGTTCAGTCAGGGCAATGGGGTCCATGATGGCGCCCGACAAAATGTGCGCACCTGGCTCCGAGCCTTTTTCCAAGACCACCACCGAAACGTCATTGCCTTTTTCTTGCGCCAATTGTTTCAGGCGAATGGCCGTGGACAAACCGGCAGGGCCGCCGCCCACCACGACCACGTCGTATTCCATCGATTCGCGGGGACCGTGTGTGTTCAAAATCTCTTCGGGTGTCATTGAAAGACTCGCATCAGGTTGAGGATTTGGGGGCCTTATGTCGGCCTGGTGACTCATTTTAAGCGCGGAACAGGCAGAATCTGGCTGAAACGGAGCAGTGATATCCCGCACCCAGTTTGCGACAGATCAGAGACCCTCGCTATGAAATTCGAAATTCCTGAAATCAAGAAAAAAGTTCATGAAATGATCATCCCCATTCGCTGGGGAGACATGGACGCCATGGGGCATGTCAACAACACGGTTTACTTTCGATATTTAGAAACCGTGCGCATTGATTATTTCCAGTCGATTGGCTGCGAGCCTAATCCGCAAGGGCAGGGTCCCGTCATCGTGAATGCCTTTTGCAATTTCTACAAACAGCTGGAATACCCAGGGAATGTGCTGGCCAAAATGTATGTGAGCGACCCTGCGCGCACCACTTTTGAGAGCTGGTGCACCTTGGAGCTGGTGGACAAGCCTGGTGTGATTTACGCGGCAGGCGGCGCCACCACAATTTGGGTGGATTTCCCTTTGCAAAAAGCCGTGAACTTGCCGGACGATATCAGGGCTCGCGTGACGCCCTGAAAAAGCAAGCCGCCGAGAGCCTGTTATTTTTGTTTGGGCACGCGACCCATCAAGTAAAACTCAGGATTGGGCATCATGTTGCTGAAGCTGGCCATGCGGTTGGACAAACCAAAGAAGGCTGTAATGGCCGCAATGTCCCAAATGTCTTCGTCGTCTAAGCCATGCGCATGCAAAGGCGCAAAGTCGGCATCTTCAATTTGGTCGCTGTGCAAACATACCTTCATGGCGAAATCGAGCATGGCGCGCTGCCGCGGTGAGATGTCTGCTTTGCGATAGTTGACCGCCACTTGATCGGCCACCAAGGGCTTCTTTTCGTAAATGCGCAGGATGGCGCCATGGGCCACCACGCAATACAAACAGTTGTTGGCAGCGCTGGTGGTGGTAACGATCATTTCGCGATCGCCTTTGGTCAGGTTGCTGGTGCGACCTACAGACTCGGGCACCATGAGGGCGTCATGGTAAGCAAAGAACGCGCGCCACTCTGCGGGCCTGCGCGCAAAAGCCAAAAAGACTTGCGGCACAAAACCAGCCTTTTCTTGCACCTCCAAAATCTTGGCGCGAATGTCTTCTGGAACATCTTTGAGCTCAGGTACGGGGTAGCGTTGGGCTTTGGCGGTGCTGGTCATGGTCAATCCTTGTCAGTTTCCCGATTCTATTCACCTATTACACTATGGGTTTTAAGTCTTTCCCCTCTTAGGAGTGCCCTGTGAACAAGATTTTCCCCTCTGCGGCCGAGGCGCTGAAAGGCGTCGTGGCAGATGGTCAACTGCTTGCTGTGGGTGGCTTTGGCCTCTGCGGTATCCCTGAAGCCTTGATTGATGCGCTGCGCGACTCTGGATGCAAAAACCTCACCGCCATTTCGAACAATGCGGGTGTTGACGGTTTTGGTTTGGGCAAGTTGCTTGAAACACGTCAGATTAAAAAAATGATTTCATCCTATGTGGGTGAGAACAAAGAATTTGAGCGTCAGTTCTTGGCGGGTGAATTGGAATTGGAATTCACCCCCCAAGGCACGCTGGCTGAAAAGCTGCGCGCCGGCGGTGCGGGCATTCCAGCCTTCTTCACCAAAACAGGCGTGGGCACTGTGGTGGCAGATGGCAAAGAGCTGCGTGAGTTTGATGGCGAAACTTACGTGATGGAGCGCGCTTTGGTGCCTGACGTGTCTTTGGTGAAAGCATGGCGCGCCGACAAATCAGGCAACTTGCAATTTCGCTTAACCGCACGCAACTTCAATCCTGCAGTGGCCATGGCTGGCAAGATCTGCATTGTGGAAGTCGAAGAGATTGTTGAAACCGGTGACATGGTGCCTGATCAAATTCACTTGCCTGGCATTTATGTTCACCGCTTGGTGCTCAACAAGCACCCCGAGAAGCGCATTGAAAAACGCACCATCACAGAGAAAGCAGGAGTCTGAGCATGAGCTGGAATCAAGACCAAATGGCGGCGCGTGCTGCCCACGAATTGCAAGACGGCTTTTATGTGAACTTGGGCATTGGCATTCCCACTTTGGTGGCCAACCATGTGCCCAGCAACATTGAAGTGTGGCTGCAATCTGAAAACGGCATGCTGGGCATTGGCCCATTCCCCACAGAAGATGAAGTCGACGCCGACTTGATCAATGCGGGCAAACAAACAGTGACCACCATCAAAGGCTCTTCCATCTTTGGCAGTCATGACAGCTTCGCCATGATTCGTGGCGGCAAAATCAATTTGTCCATTCTTGGCGCCATGCAAGTGAGCGAAAAGGGCGACCTGGCCAACTGGATGATTCCAGGCAAGATGGTCAAGGGCATGGGCGGCGCCATGGACTTGGTGGCAGGCGTGAAGCGCGTCATCATCTTGATGGAACACGTGGCCAAGAAAAAAGACGGTACCGAAGATTTGAAAATCTTGCCCCAGTGCACATTGCCTTTAACGGGTGTGGGCGTTGTGGATCGCATCATCACCGATTTGGCTGTGATGGATGTGGTGCCTGAAGGTTTGAAGGTTGTGGAGATGGCGCCCGGTGTGACGCAAGAAGTTTTGCAAAGCAAAACGGGTGTGAAGCTGATTTTCTAAACGAAATTAGAAAACACGTTCAACAAAAAAGCCGCTTCTCTGAACTGACCCCATTAAGTTGGACGGTTTAAGAAGCTGATTAGGCCATAGAGGGCTGAGTTCTGTATTGCACAGGACTCAGCCCTTTTAATTTGGTCTTGATCCGGTCGTTGTTGTAGTAGTGAATGTATTCCTTCAAGCCC
>CANGCI010000238.1 GCA_947451995.1 Comamonadaceae bacterium
CACCTTGGCCGTGGCCACGGCGGTGACCATCTTGGCGCCATTGCGCGCAATGCCTTCGCTTTCGTATTTGCGTCCCACCATGAAGCCGGTGATGTTTTGCAAAAATACCAAAGGCACTTTGCGTTGGCAGCAAAGCTCAATGAAGTGCGCGCCTTTGAGCGCAGACTCTGAAAACAAAATGCCATTGTTGGCAATGATGCCAACTGGCATGCCCTCGATGTGTGCAAAGCCGCACACCAAGGTGGGGCCAAAGCGCGCTTTGAATTCGGCAAATTCGCTGCCGTCCACAATGCGCGCAATGATTTCGCGCACGTCGTAGGGCTTGCGACTGTCGGCGGGAATGACGCCGTAAATTTCTTTGCTCTCGTACAAAGGCGCCACAGGTTCGCGCAGTTGCACGTCGATGTTTTTCTTTCTGTTCAGGGAACCCACGGCTTGGCGTGCCAAGGCCAATGCATGCGCATCGTTTTGCGCCAAGTGATCGGCCACGCCTGAGAGGCGCGTGTGCACATCGCCGCCGCCCAAGTCTTCGGCACTGACCACTTCGCCCGTAGCCGCTTTGACCAAGGGTGGGCCGCCCAAAAAGATGGTGCCTTGGTTTTTAACAATGATGGTTTCATCGCTCATGGCAGGCACATAAGCACCGCCCGCCGTGCAACTGCCCATCACCACCGCAATTTGCGGAATGCCCAAGGCGCTCATGTTGGCTTGGTTGTAGAAGATGCGGCCAAAGTGTTCGCGGTCGGGGAACACATCGTCTTGGTTGGGCAAGTTGGCGCCGCCCGAGTCGACCAAATAAATGCAGGGCAAGTTGTTTTGCTGCGCAATTTCTTGGGCGCGCAAATGCTTCTTGACGGTCATGGGGTAGTAGGTGCCACCCTTCACGGTGGCGTCGTTGCACACAATGAGGCAGTCGACGCCATTGACGCGGCCAATGCCTGCAATCATGCCGGCGCAGGGGGCGTCTTCGGTGCCGTCTTTGCCTAGGTACATGGCGTGCGCGGCCAAGGGTGCAATCTCTAAGAAGGGCGTGCCAGGGTCGAGCAACATTTGCACGCGTTCACGCGGGGGCAGCTTGCCACGGGCCACGTGCTTGGCGCGGGCTTTCTCGCCACCGCCGGCCGCAGACTTTTTCAATTGAACGCGAAGGTCGTCAACGGCAGCTTGCAGGGCTGCAGCATTGGCCAAGAAATCCGCTGAGCGGGTGTTGAGCTGGGTTTGAAGCACCGACATGTTTGAAATCTCCTGATGCGCAAGGATAGACCGCACCCACGCCAAGCGGGAAATTCAGAGGTTGCAAATTGCGCCAAAAATGACGCAGAATAGGTCATGCGTCCCAGCCCCGCCCAAAGACCCCCAGTAGCAGCCACGCCCATGGCCTTTGTGCAGGCGATTTTGCGCGCCTATGCCGCTCAAAACAAAAGCCGCGCCAAGGCCCTTGAGTTTGCACAAATTACGCCATCGCAAGCCAAAAAATCCAACGCCCACATCACCGCCCTGCAAATGGAGCGCATCTCCAGCTTCGCCATGCACGAGCTCGATGACGAGGTCTTGGGCTGCCTTAGCCGCCAATTGCCATGGGGCACTTACGGCATGCTGGTGCGCGCCTCCCTCACATCGCCCACGCTAGGCGTGGCGCTCAAGCGTTGGTGCCGGCATCACGGTCTGGTGACCGATGACATTGAACTCTCGGTAGAGGAAATGGATGGCAAAGCGCACATTCGCTTAAGAGAGCTCAAGGATTTGGGTGCACAACGCGAATTTGGCGTGCTGTCCATTCTTCGCAATTTGTATGGCGTGGCCTGCTGGCTGATTGACTCTCGCATTACCCTGGAGCAAGTGCAGTTTGCATTCGAAGCGCCAGCCCACCAAGCGGTGTACCCCTTGATGTTTCAAGGGCCCGTGCAGTTTGGCCACGCTGAGGCCTCTGCGAGTGACCACGCGGTGTCCGAGTTGGTGATGAATGCCAGCTACTTGGAATTGCCGCTTCGCAGGGATGAAGCCGCCTTGCAGCGCATGTTGGAAACCGCGCTGACGCTGACGGTCTTGCAATACCGCAAAGACCGCCTGCTGCTCACGCAAGTTAAACAAGCCTTGGCCATGCACCCACAAGACACGCACAGCGCAGAAGACTTGGCCCCGCTGCTGAATTTGTCGCCGCGCAGTTTGCACCGCCAACTGAAGGAAGAAGGCACCAGCCTGCAAGTCTTGAAAGATGAAGTGCGACGCGAACGCGCCATTGAATTGCTACAAAGAACTCGCAAGCCTGTGAAGCAGGTGGCCGAGAGCGCCGGCTTTCAAAATGAAAAAAGCTTTATCCGCGCGTTCAAGCAATGGACCGGTCAAACACCTGCTGCTTTTCGGGATGCGCGCCACAGGTCTGGCAAAGCGCCCATGTGAGGGAACAGTTTGGTGGCGCCCGCTTCCAACAGAACGGGTGCCAGCGCCTCATCGGCACAGAGCGCCCACACGGTAGCGCCTGCCGCCACACCGGCTTCAATGCCTGCGGTACTGTCTTCAATCACCAAGCAATGTTTCGGATCGCATTCCAAATGGGCCGCTGCTGCCAAGTAAACATCGGGCGCTGGCTTGGTTCGCGCCATTTCATGGCCACTGAAAATACGGCCTTCAAAATGCGGCATCAAGTCAACATGCGTCAATTGCATTTCAACTTTAAAGCGGTCTGCGCCTGAAGCGCAGGCAATGGCGCCTTGCGTTAATTCGTAGGCAGCCGACACCGCATCGTGCGCACCCGGCATCACTTGCAGACCGGCTTGAAGCGCATCGTTGCGGCGCAGCCTGAAAGCGTGCAGCCATTCCTCGGTCAGCGGCAAACCTGTTCGCGCTTCAATTTCTGCCTTGTGATCTTTGACGGCTTTGCCAACGAAGTATCGAAAGCATTCTTCGGGCGACATCACCCAGCCTCGCTCTTCCAGCATGTCACGCAACACGGCGTTGGTGATGGGCTCGCTGTCGACCAGCACACCATCGCAATCAAAGAGTACGGCTTGAAAATTCATGCGCCGATGTTAACCGCTTCAAACCCGTTCAAATGGCTTCGACGTAAAGCCACTGCCCTTGTTCACACACAAATCGGCTGCGTTCATGCAGGCGATGCGCTTTGCCAGCCACGCGCACGCGCGCCACAAACTCAACTTCGGCAGTGGCTTGTCCGCCTTGGATGCCTGTTTCTACAAAGTCTTTGATCTCCAGCCCCAGCCATTTGGCGCCCTCATCAAAGTCCAATGTTTCGGGTCGGTGCGCTGCTTGCCAAGTGTGCTGAAGGTAGGCCGCGTTTTCCAACACAAAGGCGGTATAGCGAGAGCGCATCAAGTGCAGCGCATCGGGCGGCAACTCGCCTTGCTCAATGAAACGGCCGCAGCAATCTGCATAGGCCACCTCTGCGCCCTTGTGCTTCAAGGCGGTGGGTGCGCCGCCGCAGGGGCACAGCTTGGG
>CANGCI010000239.1 GCA_947451995.1 Comamonadaceae bacterium
AAATACTTCTCGGCTGTTTCTGGCTTGCCACCAGGCCTTGCCAGTTCTAATGTGCCCATCATGCTTGCCAGTGCGCCATTCTCAAATTGAGGATTCACGTGCCATGCAAGTTCAGCCAATCGCACGACTGAAGGTAAATCGGCTACGACGTCAGGCGAATCTTTTGACAAAGAGATGGCACCTGCCCATGATGTCATGGACCAATAGGCCAATCCAGCGTCATTGACGCTGAGATTCAGTGACTGCTGGTCTAATTTCCCTTGCAGATAACTGTCTAGTTGTGGGTATTTGAGCTTAAGGTTTTTAAACCCGATTGATTTTGCGCGCAACAGCATTTTGGCTGCACGTGATCTGAGCTGACTTGCTTTCTGCACGCTGTCCGATTCAATTTGATCGGCTTCGTCCATGAAATAGACAAACGCGTATTGCGTATAACCACGCACAACAGATTCTGCAAGTTGAGTGTGAGCAGGTATTTCCTGCAAAAGAGATTCAGACAACTTCAGGTGATACGCACTGGCGTGCCTTAATAACTCGATGTCATCGTCGCCAGAAGTCGTTTCCTTCGCCAACAGGTTGCCTGCGTTTTGAAGCAGCAGGTGTTGTACTGAGCAGCCTGCTAAAACTGTTAAGCAAAAGGTGCCAGTGAAAAGTAACTTGATGAAGTTGATATTTCGGTTAAACAAACTGGCACCTTAGACACATTAAGTGTTTTGATTGGACATTTGAAGCAAAGCCAATTTTGTTTCATCGCCAAGTCGTTCAACTTTGGCAAGAAATGCGTTGTAAACAATCAGGCAAATCAAGGCAGTGCCAATACCGATGGCAGTTGCCAGCAAAGCGGTACCAATGCCAGCACTCACACCTTGCGGGTCTGAGATGCCGGATTTGGCCAATGCAGTGAAGGTGTCAAAAATACCCAGAATGGTTCCAAGCAAGCCTAATAAGGGTGCCGCAGTCACAATGGTGTCCAATACCCAGAGGTGTTGATTCAATTGGTGTTGCACACGAATAAAGGCCTGCTCAGCCACATCATCAGCCACCTTTTGGGAGGCTGTTGGATGCAGGCCATTGGCAAAAGCATGAGCGACCACCTCGCCCACATCGCCTTCTTTGAAATCAGGCAATGGGGACTTGGTTTTCAATGCAATGAGGAGGCTTTTGATTTGCCCGCTGGCGTGCGTATAAAAAATTGTACGTTCAATGGCCAAAAATACAGCTAAGCCAAGTGCGATGTACAACAAGTACAAAGACGCGTCGTGCAAAAAAAGCATCATGCTAGTTGCCTTAGAAGTCTGAACGCAAGGTCACGCTCGTGAAGCGTGGCGCGCCAATGTTATAGCTGGGATTGGATCCAGCCAAAGTGCCCAATGGCAATGCACGTGTCGTGAAGCTAGAACCGCTGGGAGAGCTGATTCGCTTGTATTCAGCGTTGGTTGCATTGTCGACATTCAAACGAATTTCGGGCGACTTGAAGAAGGCTGTTTCAGGCAATTTGTAGCCTGCGGACAAATTCCACAAGGTGTATGCATCCATCGATTGGTCGTTGACCAATGTGGAGAATGCTTTGCCAGTGTGCTTGGCAGTGATTTGACCAAACCATGGGCCTTCTTTGTAGCTCAATGCCAAAGCTGCCAAGATTTTTGGCGTATCAGGCATTTGTTTACCAGCCGTTGCTTCTGTCAGGGTTGTGCTCACCTTCAAGTCTTGTTTCATCAAGCTCTCGGTGTAAGTCAAAGAACCATAAACTGAGAAATTCTTGTTGAGCTTTTGACCCAATTCAATTTCTGCACCCTTCATGGTCACATTGCCCACGTTGTAGTCCAATGAGCTCAAGCTGACTGGATCCCATGCGGCTGCAATGCGATCCTTAAAGTTCACAACAAATACAGAGCCTGAGAAGGTCGTATCTTTGTTTTGCAAACGATAGCCAAGGTCAAAGTTGGTAGAGGTTTCAATGCCAACCGCAGGATTACGCAAAGTTGCGCCTGTTAAAACACCGTTGACCACTGTACCGCCGGTCAAGAGGTTAGACAGAACAAAGTTGGATGGTGCGCGGAAATTTTCAGCAACGTTAAAGAAGACTGATTTTTCTGCATCCAAGTTGTACTTCGCGCCAAAGCTTGGCAACACTTTGCTGTAAGTGCGCTTGATTTCGTAATCAAGGTCTGCGCGTCCAACACCGTAGGTGCCTGCGTTTGCGTAGTTGATGAAATCACGGTCAATTGAAGAATTGCGGACGCCTACTTGCAATGACAATTTATCTTGCATCAAAGAAATGCTGTCTTGTGCATAGAGTGATGTGCCAGTGCTGATGGTTTTCCAATCACGTGCTTGGTAAGGCATGCCATCGCCACGCAACAGGTAGGCTGATGTTTTGTCGAGCCAAACACTTGCTGGGTTACCGGCATTGTCAAACGTGACACGTGGACCTGTTTGACGGTGGACAGCACGTTCAGTCCAGTAGCCGACGTTGATGTTGTGGTTTTCTACGCGGTAATTGGCTTTGAAAGTCACACCGGGGCGGTTGGTTTCTGTCACGCTGCTGCCGTAAGTCAGCACTTTGTCGAGGGTATCGCCGTCTCCATTGATGTCTTTCACGCGTGTGGCCATGGTGCCTGTGCCGCCTTCTGACAACAATTGCAACTGGCTACCGCCTGTGCCATAGCCATACCAGAAGTAGGGTTCTGCGCTAACGGTCAGGTCTTTGTTGACCTTGAACTCAGCCTTACCTGTGAACAAGTAATTGCGGAAAGGGTTCACGTTGTATTTGTAGAAGCCATCTGCAGGAGAGACTTCCGACTGAGCTGTTCCGGCAACGGGTGTCAAGTGTTGTGGCGCCACGCTGCTAAAGTCAAAATTGCGACCATATTGTGCAATCTGTGCATTGGTCAATGCGCGAATGTTGTTGTTGATGGCGTTGTTGTAAAGAACGCTGCCACTTAAGAACATATCGGCGTTGGGGCGAACTTCGGCTGCCAAATCAATGTGTTCGCGATCTGCTGCGCCTGGGCCTTTGAATTTATCAGCCGTCGTTTTGGAATAAGAGACAAATGCTTTGGCATCGCTGGGGCCAAATTTGCCAGTGTCTAAACGTGCAAAAGCTCTTTGGTAATTCAATTGGCCTGTAGAAACTGCCACACGCATGCCAAATTTGTCTTTAGGCGCGCATGTGACCATGCCCAAGTTGCCACCGGAGGCGCCAACGTGGGGTGCATCCGTGTCAGTAGATCCTTGGGTTACAAAGACTTCGCACAAATTCTCAGAGTCTGTGTATTCTTGTGGGTAGACAGCAAAGTTGCCTGAATCGTTGACGGGGGCGCCATTGATGGTCAGACCCATTTGATCGCCTGCAAAGCCGCGAACACGAATGC
>CANGCI010000240.1 GCA_947451995.1 Comamonadaceae bacterium
ACGGCCGCTGGTGTAGAGGCTGGACTCGAGGTAGTAGTTGTCAAACTTGACGTCGAAGGCTTTCAAGTCGAGGTCTTGCTCGTGACGCAAATAGGCCACGGCAAATTCGCGCATGCCGTTCAAATCGTTGAGGTCGCCGCTGCCGGTAAATTCACGGTCGTCGGACTTGACGGTTTTCTTCGCCAAGAAATCTTGTGCAATGTCTTGGATGTAGTCACCGTTATAGGCCGCCGCGTTTTCACCGCTGGGCCACTGCGCATCACCGGGCTTGAAGCCTTGCGCGCGCAATTGCGTGGACGTGGCCAAGGTGTTGATTTGCACGCCCGCGTCGTTGTAATAAAACTCGCGGTAAACGTTCCAACCTTGCGTGGCAAACAAATTGCAAATGGCATCGCCCAAGGCAGCTTGTCGGCCGTGACCCACATGCAAGGGACCGGTGGGGTTGGCAGACACAAACTCCACCAAGACTTTTTCATTGCGCTCGGCTTGTTTGCCAAAGCACGATGCAGCATGCAGCACTTCTTTGACCACCGCTTGTTTGGCGCTGGGCTTGAGCTTGAGGTTCAAAAAGCCAGGGCCTGCAATGTCGATGCTTTCAACCCACTGCGTAAACGCAGGCGTGGCCATGAGCGCGGTGCGCAAAGCTTCGCCTACTTGACGGGGGTTTTGACCCAAAGGTTTGGCCAAGTGCATGGCGGCCGTACAGGCCAAATCGCCATGGGCAGCCACCTTGGGTGATTCAAAGACGGCTTTGGCGCCGGCACCAGCGTGCAGGCGTTCGAGTTCGGCAGCGAGGGCCGAGAGTAATTCTTGTTTGGCTTGAAGCATCCCCCGATTTTACGGGGCGCTTTGCCAAGTTGAGGGCAAGCTGAAGTGATGCTTCAAAAAGTCGATCCAAAGCCGCAAACGCAGGGGCAGGTGCTTGCGTTGGGGGAAAACGCCGTAAATACCGTTGGGCGGGGCTGCAAAATCGGCCAAAACCTCGACCAATTGGCCCGATGCGATGTCGTTTTCGACTTCCCAGGTGCTGCGCCAGGCGATGCCCATGCCGGCCAAGCACCAGCTGTGCAAAACCTGGCCGTCCGAGCAATCAAGCGGGCCATGGGGGCGCAAATAAGTGACCTCTGGGCCTTCGGCATTGTCGGCAGGAGGGACTTTGAAGGCCCAACCTCGGGTCTGCGAGGCATCGCTAGAGAGCGTCAGGCAGCTGTGCTGCAGCAACTCGGAGGGGTGTTGTGGGGTGCCGTGTTTGGCAAGATAGGCGGGCGTGGCCACACACAGACGGCGGTTATCGGCCAACCTGACGCTGACCAGAGAAGAATCTGGCAAGTCGCCCACGCGCACCGCAAAGTCAAAGCCTTCGGCGGCCAGGTCAATGACCCTGTCGCTCAAATTCAACGAGATTTTGACGTCGGGGTTTTGCGCATGGAACAAGGGCGCCAAAGGTGCCACGTGGCGCCTGCCAAATCCTGCCGGAGCCGTGATGCGCAAATGACCGCTGGCCTTGAGCCCGCCAGCCGAGACGCTGTCTTCGGCATTGGCCACATCGCTCAAAAGGCGTTGGCAGTTTTCTAAAAAAGCACTGCCCTCGTGCGTGAGGCTGATGCGCCGCGTGGTACGCAACAGCAACTTCACCCCCAAGTGAGATTCCAAGGCGTCCAGGCGCCGGCCAATGATGGCGGGCGCCACACCTTCAGCGCGCGCCGCAGCACTCAGGCTGCCCCGTGTGGCGACCGAGACAAAGGATTCAAAGACTTTGAGTTTGTCCATCAGTCAAACTTGATGCCGGCTTCCCGGATCAAATCACCCCATTCGGTTTGTTCGGATTTCAAATAGGCGGCAATTTTTTCCAAGCTGCCTCCAAGTGGTGTGCTGCCCTCGGCAGCCATTTGCGAGGAGAAGCCAGGACTGCTCAAAGCTTTTTCTGCCGCAGCATTCAAGCGCCGCAAAATGGGCAAGGGTGTGTTGGCAGGCGCCACCACCATTTTCCAGTCGACAGCTTCAAACCCTTTGTAACCTTGCTCCGCAACGGTCGGCACGGTGGGCAGAACCTTGAGACGCTGCGATGACGTCACCGCCAGGGCTTTGAGTTTGCCGCCTTGCAACATGCCCAAAACGGACTGCGGTGTGGCAAACATGTAATCGGTTTGGCCACCCAGCAGATCGGTGATGGCCGGTGCGGCACCTTTGTAGGGCACGCTCAAGACTTTGAAGTTGGCTTTCTTGGACAGCATCTCACCGGCCAAATGCCCCACAGTGCCGGTGCCTGCCAAAGCTTGCTTGATGGATTCGGGTTTGGCTTTGGCGGCTTTCACCATGTCTTCTAAATTTTTCCAAGCCGAGTCTGCGCGCACCACCAATACTGTGGGCACTTCGGCCACCAGGGCCACTGGCACAAAGTCTTTGCTCGCATCAAATGGCAACTTCCCCATGGCGGCAGGGTTGATGGCCAAGTTGGAGGTTTGACCCATGCCGATCGTCAGGCCATCGGGTTTTGCTTTGGCCACCAGGTCCATCCCAATGTTGCCACCTGCGCCAGGTTTGTTGTCAATTAAAAAAGCCCACTGCGTGTCTTGCGTCATTTTTTCGGCCAAATGGCGCGTGACGGTGTCGGTCCCGCCGCCGGGGGTGTAGGGCACGATGAAACGAATGGGTTTGTCGGGCCAATTGCTTTGTGCTTGAGCGGGCGCGAGACCTGATAAAGACAAGCAGAAACTGAGACACATGAACAAAGGCCATTTGAATCGCATTTGACGTGCTGGCTGTGACACGCTGTGTTGGAAAACCAGTTCTGTGCAAGTCATGTGAAGACGTCCTTGGTTACGAAGGGTTGCTCAATTTTTGAATCTCCTCGGCGCTGTAACCCAGGCTGCTGAGCAAACTCTCGTTGTGCTCGCCCAAGTGAGGCGCTGATTGCCGAACTTTCAAACGCTCTTGGTTCAGGCTAAGGGGCAGCAACACCGTGTTGACGGTGCGGCCATCGTTCAATTCAAGTGGCGCCAAACCGCCGGTGGCTTTCAAGTGGGGGTCTTCCAGCAGATCGTGTGGTGCTGTGATGGGGGCGTAAGGCAGTGCATTTTTTTCAAACACATCGCTGAGGTATTGCGCTGAAAAATCTTTCAGCCGTTCGCGCAGCAGGGGAATCAGCCAATCGCGCGCCAGCACGCGCTGGTTGTTGTTGGCCAAGCGGGGATCGTCGAACAAATCTTGGTAATTGAAAACTTCGCAGAAAATTTTCCAAGACGTGTCGCTGACTACGGCCAAGAAAATTTGCTCGCCGTCCTTCACCACAAACACGTCGTAGACACCCCATGCAGAAATGCGCTCGGGCATTGGCGCTGCAGGTTTGCCCGTCACTTGGTACT
>CANGCI010000241.1 GCA_947451995.1 Comamonadaceae bacterium
AAATGTTGGCGCCAGAGCAGAACACGCGATCTTTCAAGCTGGTGACCACCACAGAGCGAACTTCGGGGTGTTCAAAACGGATGCGCTGCAAGGCATCGTGCAATTCAATGTCCACACCCAAGTCATAAGAGTTGAGTTTCAATTTGTAGCCAGGGCGAATGCCTGCGTTTTCGTCGATGTTGATCGACAAGGTGGCCACGGCACCGTCAAAAGCCAAGCTGATGTGCTTGTAGTTTTCGGGGGTGGTTTGGTAATTGACGATGGGCGCTGTGGTCATAAAGGTCTCCAATGAAGGTCTTTGTAGGGTCTGAATCTCTGGTGCGAGACTTAGAAAGCCATCGAACCGCGTTGACATGCAGTTTATTGCATTCAACTTGGGGACTCAACATGCAATTTAATGCAATTATTAAGTATTTACCCTAGGTTTTGAGAAAATTATCGAACCCTACTCAACCCATTGAATGACTTTGCGAACTTCCGTTTTCAAGCGCTTGAAGCTTTCTTCAGCATCTTGTGCGCTGGTATCAAAACTCAGATCGGCTTTGGAATAAAACGCAGAACGTCCTTCCAAAATGCGTTTCAAATCTTCCATGGCTTCGGGACTGGCGGCCATGGGGCGCAGGTCACCTTGCGCAGCGACTCGTGACATGTGGTCGTTGGCACTGGCTTGCAACCACACGGTGGTGCAATGCGTGAGCAGCAAATTGAAATTGGCGGAGTCAGAGACCAAGCCACCCGGTGTGGCAATCACCACCTCGGGGTAAATTTGAATGGCCTCTTCTAATGCACGTCGCTCATATCGGCGATACGCATTGGCGCCGTACAAGTTGTGAATTTCACTGATTTGGCAACCTGCAAACTTTTCAATTTCGCGGCTGAGTTCAATGAAGGTAAAACCCAAATCATCGGCCAAACGCTGGCCCAGCGTGGTTTTGCCGGCACCGCGCAAACCAATGAGGGCAATGCGGGTGCGGCGTGCTGTGGCGTCGCCACTTTCACCAAACATTTCCGTCAACTGTACGCGCGCACGACGCAGATCGGCCTCTGTGCGCTTGCTAAGCAGTTCACGAATCAACAACCATTCAGGTGAACTGGTGCTGATGTCACCCAACAATTCTGCCAATGAACATTGCAAGGCATGCGACACCTGCAACAGCACCAACACAGAGACATTGCCTGTGCCGTACTCCAAATTGGCCAAATGACGCTCTGACACATCGGCTGCCAAAGCCACTGCTTTTCGGGTCATGCCTTTGCGAGACCGCAAGTTGCGCACACGGTCACCCAACGCCATCAAAAATGGGCTGCGCAGGGGCTCTAAAGAGCTACCCACTTCAACAAATGCGGTCGATGATTCGGTCACCGAAGTCTCCAAGGACAATGAATTGGCGATGCTGATTTTTCAAAATAAAGGGAAAACCCTGATTTTTGATGACAGACAAAACATGCACTTTATTGCATACTCGTCCGCAAGCAAGATAGTGCATTTATACCGCGAGTTGTCCTAAAGCCCAAGTGTTTTAATGCACGCCACTCAAATTTTTGATCAAGATCACGGAGATCAACATGACGCTGCCCTCAGCCCCACCCGCGCAATTTAACTTCGCGCAATTTTTGATCGCTGCCAACAACAGTCGCAAAGACAAGATGGCGCTCATTGACGATGTCGGCAGCCTCACCTATGGCGAAATGGGTGAACAGATCAGAGCCTGTGCAGCGGGTCTACGCAAGTTGGGACTCAAGCGCGAAGAGCGCGTGCTCTTGCTGATGCAAGACAGCACCGATTGGGTTGTGTCATTTTTGGGCGCTCTTTATGCAGGCGTGGTGCCCGTTGCCGTCAACACGCTGTTAACAGCGGACGACTATGCCTTCATGATCAACAACAGCCGCGCGCAAGCGGCCTTGGTGTCCTCCGCATTGCTGGGCACTTTGAATGCCGCCATTGCACAAGGCACCAAAAGCATCAAACACATCGTGGTCTCACGCCACGAGGGTGATTTGCCTGCACCCAACCTGCACTTCAAGGATTTCTTGGCTTCGGCAACTGGCCCCAGCTTGCCTGCCGAAACACATGCCGACGAACCCGCCTTCTGGTTGTTCTCATCGGGCTCTACTGGCAACCCCAAAGGCACAGTGCATACCCAAGGCAATTTGTATTGGACAGCGCAGTTGTATGGCAAAGGCGTGTTGGCTTTGACGTCTAACGACGTGGTGTTTTCGGCCGCCAAATTGTTCTTTGCATACGGCTTGGGCAACGCCCTGACCTTTCCTTTAAGCGTTGGGGCCAGCGTGGTGTTGATGGCCGAACGCCCCACACCGCAAGCCACTTTCAAACGCTTGGTCGATCACAAGCCCACCGTGTTTTACGGTGCGCCCACCGGTTACGGCGGCATGTTGGCAAGCCCTGACTTACCCACCAAGAATCAAGTGGCCTTGCGGCTTTGCTCTTCAGCGGGCGAGGCTTTGCCAGCCGACATCGGTGAGCGTTGGACTGCTCAATTTGGCTGCGAAATCATTGACGGCATTGGCTCGACTGAAATGCTGCACGTGTTCTTGTCCAACACACCAGGCGATGTGCGTTATGGCACCACAGGCAAACCTGTACCTGGCTACGAAGTGCAATTGCGCGGCGAACAAGGCGAAGTGCTAACCGGTCACAACGAGATTGGCGACCTGTACATCAAAGGCCCCTCTGCGGCTTTGATGTACTGGAACAACCGCGAAAAATCACGTGACACCTTTCAAGGTGAATGGACCAAGAGTGGCGACAAATACTCGCGCGACCCCGAAGGCTATTACACCTATGCCGGCCGCAACGATGACATGCTCAAGGTCAGCGGCATCTATGTATCGCCCTTTGAAGTGGAATCGACCTTGGTACAACACCCTGCCATATTGGAAGCTGCTGTCATTGGCAAAGTGGACGCCGATGGCCTGACCAAAACCAAAGCCTTCATTGTGTTGAAGGCCGGTCAAAGCTTGACCGAAGAAGAAGTGAAGGCCTTTGTGAAAGAGCGTTTGGCGCCTTACAAATACCCACGCTTCATTCAATTCGTCACTGAACTGCCCAAAACCGCCACAGGCAAAATTCAACGCTTCCGTTTGCGCGATTTGGAAAACAAAAAGGCTTGAAGGGTTTAGGTGTTTTTTGACACGGTGATGGTTGGGAACTTGGCAGAAAAATCCTTGGCCTTGGCTGCTATTTTGATGGCCACTTGGCGCGCAACCGATTTGTAAATGCTGGCCACTTCGCCATCGGGATCGGCCACCACAGTGGGTTTGCCATTGTCAGCTTGCAAACGAATTTGCATGTTCAAGGGCAAGGCACCCAAGT
>CANGCI010000242.1 GCA_947451995.1 Comamonadaceae bacterium
CACTCCTTGTCACTGGCAAGTGGGCATGAACGAAGTTTTGTTGCTGAACCCTGCCGAAATGCAGCTCAGCGCAGAGGAATCGCAACAACTGCTGGCGGCTGTGAAGCCCTATTTTGAAGAAGATGGCCTGCACCTTTCCTACGAGAGCCCTCTGATTTGGCGCGCCACTGGCCCCTTGCTCAAAGACATGCCCTTTGCCTCCTTGGAAAAAGTCGCAGGACAACACATCAAGGATTGGCTGCCACAAGGCCCCCACGCGCGCACGCTGCAGCGCTTGCAAAGTGAAATGCAAATGCTGCTGTACCAACACCCCGTGAATGATTTGCGAAGCCAAGAAGGCCGCTGGGCCGTGAACTCATTTTGGGTTCACCGCTCGCTAGAACAACTTTATCCAAACAATGACGCCACTGCGTTTCGCATGGACCTGCAACAAGCAGCTGTCAGCGGCAACGCCAAGGCATGGCTTGCGCAGTGGCTAGCACTCGACACATGGATGGGCGATCAATTCCAATCTGCGCCTTCGGGCATTGCATCGATCACCTTGTGCAGTGAAACGCATTGGCGGCACTATCGCCCACACCCCCCATCCTGGCTTCAATCTTTGAAGCGCAGGTTGTCCCCTCTCAAAGTGCAAGCCGAATTGCGTGCACTCACCGCCGGAGTTTCTGCCCCATGAGTTTGCAAATTTTGACGCGCGATGTACCGCCGCGTACAGCGTGGACGCTGGAACAAGCCGGTGTTCACCCCTTGTTGTCTCGCTTGTTTGCCGCAAGAGGCATTCAAAGTCCAGAAGAACTTGACGATGGTTTGGCCAAACTCTTGCCCCCCCAGACCTTGAAAGGCACAGAAGCTGCAGCCAACTTGTTGGCCGATGCCATCGCCGCTCAAAAACGTCTCTGCATCGTGGCCGATTACGACTGCGATGGCGCCACGGCTTGTGCTGTTGGCCTGCGCGGCTTGCGCATGCTGGGCGCGCAACACGTCAGCTACATCGTGCCCGACCGTGTGGTCGATGGCTATGGCCTGACCGCCCCCATTGCACAGCGCGTTCAACAAGCGGGCGCCGATGTGTTGATCACCGTGGACAACGGCATCGCCAGCATGGAAGGCGTGGCACAAGCGCAAGCTTTGGGATTGCAAGTGTTGGTCACCGACCACCATCTGCCTGCTGCCACATTGCCAAGCGCCGATGTGATCGTCAACCCCAATCAACCCGGCTGCAGCTTTGAAAGCAAAGCTTTGGCGGGTGTGGGCGTGATGTTTTATGTGCTGCTGGCGTTGCGCGCAGAACTGCGCAAGCGCGGCCTGTTCACAGCCGAGACACAGCCCAAACTGGATGCACTCTTGCCCTTGGTGGCCTTGGGCACCGTGGCCGATGTGGTCAAACTGGACAACAACAACCGCCGCTTGGTGGCGCAAGGCTTGAAGCGCATTCGCGCGGGTGCCATGCCCACCGGCATGTTGGCCTTGTTCAAGGCTGCAGGTCGTGATGCACGCGTGGCCACCACCTTTGATTTTGGTTTTGCACTGGGCCCACGCATTAATGCAGCAGGTCGCCTGTCTGACATGACTTTGGGCATTGAATGCCTGAGCACCGACGATGCAGCGCGCGCAGATGAGTTGGCCCGTCAACTCGACAGCATCAACCGTGAGCGCCGCGACATTGAAGGCGACATGCGCCAGCAGGCCATGGAAATTGCCGAGTCTTTGATGGACGACAGTGAAGAGCCGCCACCCGCCATTTGCGTGTTCGACCCTGATTTTCATGAAGGCGTGGTGGGCATTGTGGCCTCGCGCATCAAGGACAAATTTCACCGGCCTTGCTTTGTGTTTGCGGGCAGCAATGCACCTGGCAAAGAGCACGAGCTCAAAGGCTCAGGTCGCTCCATTCCAGGTTTTCATCTGCGCGATGCCCTCGACCTGATGGTCAAGAAACACCCTCACCTGTTGTTGCGCTTTGGCGGTCATGCCATGGCGGCGGGTTGCACCATCGAAGAAGAACATTTGGAATTGTTTGAAGCCTGCTTCATGGAGGTGGCTGCACAACTCTTGTCGCCCGCCACATTGCAACGCAAACTGGAAACCGATGGCCCCTTGGATGCGCAATATCGCCGCGCCGAGTTTGTCGATGTGATGCACAAGGAAGTGTGGGGCCAAGGCTTTGCACCGCCGGTGTTCAGTGACGAGGTGGAAGTGGTGTCACAACGCTTGGTAGGCGAAAAACATTTGGCCTTGAAACTCAAACACCAAGGTCAGCCTGTGGATGGCATTTGGTTTGGCCGCATTGAGCCACTGCCTGCGCGTGTGAAGTTGGCTTACCGCTTAGATGTGGACGAATGGCAAGGCCAAAAACGCGTTCGCTTCATGGTGGAAGCTGCGGAGCTTTAACGTTTGGCTTGCAGGGCCTTCAGCACTGCGGGCGAAACCAAGCCGTCCACTTTGCCACCGAGCGTCGAAATTTCACGCACCAAGGTGCTGCTGATGTGCTGAACCGATGCACTGGTGTGCAAGAAAATGGTGTCCACTTCGGGCGCCAAGTGGCGGTTCATGCCGGCCATTTGTGTTTCGTAGTCGTAATCGGTGACCGAGCGCAATCCGCGCACAATGACGCGAGCGCCTTGGCTGTGCACAAAGTCGCACAACAAACCTGTGAACGACACCACCTCAACATTGCCTAGATCTTGGGTCACGTCTTTGGCCAGGGTCATTCGCTCGTCCAAGCTGAACAAGGTTTTTTTGTGATGCGCAGCAGCCACCGCCACCACCACCTTGTCAAACATTTGCGCAGCGCGGTACACCACATCTTCGTGGCCCAAAGTGATGGGGTCGAAGGTTCCAGAATAAACGGCAGTGACTGAGCGACTCATGTGAACTCCTGATCAATGAGGGGCATTATCCCTCGATGGGCCGTTGTAGCAAATGGGCGTGCACAGCACCCGCCTTCATGTATTTGACAGGCTGCAAACCGCAGGCGGCAAGCGCCTCAGCCTGCCATGCCACTGGCGCTTCCAAATAAACCCACCCGCCGGGCACCACCGCTTGGGCAGAGGCCTGCAAGGCTTTTTCAAAATGAGCGCCTTCAAAGGGGGGGTCTAGAAAGATCACATCTAGGCTGCCGGGCGCAAGGCGCTGAAGGGCCATCATGGCATCGCCTTTTTGAACTTGCACCGCTGTGGCCGACAAACGTTTTTGAGTTTCACCCAACAAGCCCACCAATTGGGCGTCTTGTTCCAACATCAGCACAGACTTGGC
>CANGCI010000243.1 GCA_947451995.1 Comamonadaceae bacterium
GCGCCCATGGTGGGTTCTTGAACTTGCACGTTCTCTTTGCCCACAATGCCTTCCATCACTTTGCGCGCAAATTCGGCCTCGGCTGCGCTGTTGACAGTAGGTGGGTAGTTGCGGTTGAAATGGAATTCGGGCTTGGCATCAAAAGCAGCGCACAGGTTTTCTGTGATTTGCTTCATGCGGTTTTCGATGAGGTCGAGCACTTCCAACGTGAAGGTGCGCACCGTGCCTTGAATGACGCAGAAGTCGGGCACCACGTTGGTGGCTTCACCCGCATGCACCATGGTGACCGAAATGACGCCCGCATCGACGGGCTTTTTGTTGCGCGTGATGATGGTTTGAAAGGCTTGGACCAATTGGCAAGCCACAGGCACGGGGTCGATGCCGTTGTGCGGCAGGGCGGCGTGGCTGCCTTTGCCGCGGATGGTGATTTTGAATTCGTTGCTGGACGCCATGACCGGGCCAGGGCTGACCGCAAAGTTGCCCACTTGGGCGCCGGGCCAGTTGTGCATGCCAAACACGGCTTGCATGGGGAATTTTTCAAACATGCCGTCTTTGATCATTTCACGGGCACCGCCACCGCCTTCTTCGGCGGGTTGGAAGATCAAGTAAACGGTACCGTCAAAGTCGCGGTGCTTGGAAAAGTGCTTGGCGGCTGCCAACAACATGGCGGTGTGGCCATCGTGGCCGCAAGCGTGCATCTTGCCTTGGTGTTTGCTGGCGTGGGCAAAGGTGTTGAACTCTTGCATGGGCAGGGCGTCGATGTCGGCGCGCAAACCCACACCCCGTCCGCAAGCACCGCCATCACGGCCGTGCACAATGCCAATGACACCGGTGGTGCCCATGCCGCGGTGAATGGGAATGCCCCAGTCGGTGAGCTGCTTGGCCACCACATCGGCCGTGCGCACTTCTTGGAAGCACAACTCGGGGTGGGCGTGAATGTCTTTGCGAATGGCCGCAATGCTGGCCGCGTCGGTGAGGATGGAGTCGATGATTTTCATGACCACAGTCTAGCGAGAGTCGTGCCATTGCGCTACAACCCTTTTGCACTTGGGGGACATTTCTCTTCAGGGTTATCCCCAAAAATACCCTTTTAGAATGAAGCCATGACAAATTCAGTCCTTGAACAAAATGCCGTGGTGCGAGGTTTGTGCCCGCACGACTGCCCCGACACCTGCGCGCTGCTCACCACTGTGGAAAACGGGCGCGCCGTGAAGGTGCAGGGCAACCCCGACCACCTGCACACCCAAGGTGTGTTGTGCACCAAAGTGTCTCGCTACACGGAACGCACCTACAGCCCTGAGCGCTTGATGCATCCTTTAAAACGCAGCGGCCCCAAGGGCTCTGGACAGTTTGTGCAGGTGTCTTGGGACGAGGCCATTCAAGACATCGCTTTGCGACTCAAGGCCATTGCCTCAGAGAACCCAGAAGCCGTCTTGCCCTACAGCTACGGGGGCACCATGGGTTGGGTGCAAAGCGAGGCCATGGCTTCGCGTTTTTTCAACAAGATAGGCGCATCGCTGTTAGATCGCACCATCTGCGCTTCGGCCGGTGGCGAAGGTTTGGTCTACACACTGGGTGGCAAGTTCGGCATGAAGACCGAGTTTTTTTCTGAATCCAAACTGATTGTGATTTGGGGCAGCAACTCGATCACCAGCAACGTGCACTTTTGGCGTCGCGCGCAAGATGCCAAACGCAATGGCGCCAAACTGATTTGCATTGATCCGCGGCACAGTGAAACTGCTGAAAAATGTCACGTGCATTTGCCCATTCGACCAGGCACCGACGCAGCTTTGGCGTTTGCCATCATGCGCGAATTGGTGGTCAACGATTGGCTAGACCACGACTACATTGAGAAGTACACCTTAGGCTGGGATGCATTGCGCGAACGCGCCATGACATGGACTCTAGAGCGCGCTGCTGAAGTGTGCGGTATCGAGGCCGAATTGATTCGGTCTTTGGCCAAAGACTGGGGCACCACACCCAAAGCTGCGATTCGATTGAACTACGGTATGCAGCGTGTGAAAGGTGGCGCCAATGCCGTGCGCGCCATTGCTTGCTTGCCCGCCTTGACTGGCGCCTGGCGTGACAGAGCAGGGGGCTTGTTGCTCAGCAGTTCCAGCAATTTCAAAGTCAACAAACAAGATCTGCATCGTCCTGATTTGCTGGGCACACGCCGTCCTCGCATGCTCAACATGGCCACCATTGGCAATGACTTGAACCACTCTGGAAGTGCCGAATGGGGCCCCCAAGTCAAAGCCTTGTTGGTTTACAACAGCAACCCCGTGGCCATTGCGCCGCAATCGGGCAAAGTGGTGCAGGGCTTTGCGCGCGAAGACTTGTTCACGGTGGTGATGGAACATTTTCAGACCGATACCGCCGACTACGCCGATTACGTGCTGCCCGCCACCACGCAGTTGGAACACTGGGACGTGCAAGGCAGTTATGGCCACACCGATGTGTTGCTGAACCGACCCGCCATTGCGCCAGTGGGCCAAGCCAAATCCAACAGCGAAATTTTCCGCTTGCTGGCCAAAGCCATGGGCTATACCGAGCCTTGCTTCAGCGAAGACGACCTGAGCATGTGCCGCACCGCAGTAGGCCCCGATGTTGATTTTCAAACGCTGATGGATGTCGGCTTTGTGTCCATGCCAGTGCCTGAGGCGCCGTTTGCAAAAGGCGGATTTGCAACGCCGTCGGGACGTTGCGAATTTGTAAGTGATCGCTTGGCTGCGCAAGGTTTGGACCCCTTGCCCAATCACATTCCCAATTACGAAGTACCTGTTGCGGGAAGTGCCTATCCCTTGGCCATGATCTCACCCCCTGCGCGCAACTTCTTGAATTCCTCGTTTGTGAATGTTGAGAGTTTGCGCGCCATTGAGAAAGAACCCTTGGTCGAAATTTGTTTTGAAGATGCGTCTGCGCGTGGCATTTCAACAGGCGATACGGTGAAGGTGTTCAATGATCGCGGCGAATACCATTGCAAAGCCGACGTGACAACACGTGCACGTCCTGGCGTTGTAAATGGCTTGGGAATTTGGTGGCGCAAGATGGGCCTGAACGGCACCAACGTCAATGAAGTGACCAGCCAATTGCTGACCGATTTGGGCCGTGCGCCCGTGTTTTACGATTGCCAGGTGGAAGTGGCACTTTTGAAGAAAGCTTGAAAGACATGTCTGAAATTTTCATTCAACGCGATCACACTTTGGGCATGGAGAAGGCCCGTGCGGTAGCCGCTCAATGGCAAAAA
>CANGCI010000244.1 GCA_947451995.1 Comamonadaceae bacterium
GACAATGGGTCCAGGCTTGCAAGGCCACCATGCCGCCCATGCTGTGCCCCACCAGCACCGCCTTTTGAACATTCGCTTGATTCAGCATGCGTTCCAGCGATTTCGCCAGGCTGTCAAAACTGAGCGTGCCAGTTAAGGGGCTGTCGCCATAACCGGGCATGTCCCAGGCCAGCGCGCGATAGCCCTTGCTTGCAAAGCAATCGACAGACGACTGAAAGCCTTTTTTTCCGCCACCGATGCCATGCAAAAAAACCAATGTGGTTTTGGCATCGGCAGGGCCTGCCTCAATCCAAGAGGGCAAGTCGGCCATCATGGCGCAGGACTTTCAAACACGCCCGGCACCAGCGCACCTTCGTTCACCACGCACTGGCCGTCCAGTTGGATGGTGCAGCCACGCATAGGCAAATCAAAGTGGCCCAAGGTGTGGCGGCCGGCCACTTCGTTGGCGCCTGTGGAGTACAAAAAATTGCCAGCAAAGGCACGCAACTCGGTGCCATTGCAATCACGCTTGTCATAAAAAGTCATGGCATCCCAGCGCGCGGCGGGGTTCAATCCAAAACCTACATGCGACACCGCACAGGCATCGCGATGGCCTTCTTTGTCAATCCAAGCTTGGTAATAAGAGCGCATCATCTCAACGTCGACGCCTTCGCCTTCGATGCGCGTGATGGTGTCGTTTTCAATGGTCAGCTCAATGGTGTCGCGCAGGTAGCGCTTGAATGTCAAGTTGACATCGCCTGGCGCCATCACCAAGCGACCATTCACGCTGCCGGCCGCAGGAAATGCCAAGGCCAAGCCACCGGGCCAGTGCGAGACCATGCCTGGCTTGCTGCAAAAACCCCAGACGCCCCCCACCACAGCCGACTTCAGTTGAATGTTCAAGTCGGTGCCGGCCTTGGAGGACACATGCATGTGCTGCGTGCCGCGCAATTTCTTCATGGCATTGCGGACCACTGACTCCAACGCAGGATCGGGCACCGTCCTCTCCAAAATTTCGGGGTGTTCATTGGAGATCATGAACAAGCGTGGCACGACGCCATCGGCCCCTTTCAAGATGGCAGGCAATTCGGGCGCATGCAACATGCCTTCCACGGTGCAATCAATCACCACATGGGCACGTTGCAGGGCGGCAACCACGGGCGCCAAATGTTGAATGACATCGGTGGCCCCTGTTGAACGCACGGGTGCAGGCGCTGAAAGTGCCGGTGTGGGCAAACACACTTCAAAGATTTTGGCGCCCATGCGCTGCAAGCTGATGCGGGCCAAATCCACGTTGACCCGGCGCGACTGACTTTCGGTGAGCAAAGCCACCACGTCACCCTCTTGAATTTTGCACAGGGCAAAGGTGCGCTCAAACGCAGCCAACCAACGGTGTTCGATTTGCTCAATCAGCATGACAACTCCTTGTGACAAGCAGCTTGGACGGCTTGCCATTTCAATGTGCCAGCAAGTTTATATGAAATTTCATACAATCAGCTCATGAATTCCCCTAGCCCCACCTTCGACGCCCAGCACTTCAAGCAAGCGCTCTCACGCTTTCCCACAGGTGTCTCGATCATTACCACCCATCAATTGGGCGAAGCCAATCCCGCTGAGTGGGGGCATCAATTTGTAGGGCTCACTGCCAGCTCGTTCAACAGCGTGTCATTGACGCCCCCTTTGGTGGTCTGGAGCTTGGGCTTGAAATCACGCACCCTGCCGTCGTTTCAAAAGACGTCGCACTACGTCATCAACATCTTGAGCGAACAACAATTGGCTATGTGCAATCAATTTGCATTTGGACAAGGCGATCGTTTCGGCGGCGTTGACTATGCTTTGGGCACTACCGGATTGCCCGTTTTAAAGGGCGCATTGGCTTGGTTTGAATGCCGCAACCGAAGCCAATACACCGAAGGCGATCACATCATTTTTGTCGGTGAAGTTGAACAATGCGGCTTTGCCGAGGGTTCACCCTTGGTGCATCAGCAAGGTGGTTTTTACAGCGCCCAAAAACTGCCAGGTTAATTCGAGTCATTGCCCACCATGGCCACCCAAGAATTTGTTGATCGCTATTTGCCCTACTTGCTTGCACGGGCCAGCTTCACCATTTCTTCAGAATTTCATGCGCAAGTTGAAGCAGCTGGGCTCACGGTGTCTGAGTGGCGAATTTTGGCGTCCTTGTCGGGCGTGAAACAGCGCACCGTGGGTGAATTGGCAGAGATTGTTTTGGCCAAGCAACCCACCGTCACCAAGATGGTTCTCCGAATGGAAACAGACAACTTGGTCATTCGCACACCCTGTACGCAAGACAAGCGCCAAGCCTGGGTGAGCTTGACGCCTGCGGGTCAAAAACTGGTCAAGCCGCTCCTGAAAAAAGCGCAGCAACATGAGCAAAAAGTTTTGACCTTGCTAGGCCCCGCGCACAGCACCTCGCTCAAAACCATTTTGCAGAAACTGATCGTCAAGGCTTAACAGCAGTCACCTCAATCTCGACCAAAGCGCGGTCTTCCACCAAGTCGGCCACTTGAACCAAGGTCATGGCGGGGTAGTTTTTACCCATCACTTCTTGATAGACCTTGCCCAGTTCGCGTCCACGCGCCACATACTCTTTTTTGTCTTTCACGTACCACGTCATGCGGGCCATGTGCTCTGGCCCTGCGCCCGCGCAGGCTAACGTGGCCACAATGTTTTGCAAGGCTTGTTTGCACTGCGCCACAAAGTCATCGGTCTCAAATTGGCATTGGCCATTCCAGCCAATCATGCCCGCCACAAAGATCATTTCACCGCGTGCAGCCATGCCATTGGCATACCCTTTGGCAGGCGCCCATCCCTCTGGCTGAAGTACTTTCAAGAGGCTTTGTGACATCTTCTGCTCCTTATTTGTCTGAATTGAAAGCCATCGCTTGCTGGCGTAATTTAAAGCGCTGCAACTTACCCGTCTCGGTGCGCGGCATGGCATCGCAAAACATCACGCGCCTGGGGTACTTGAAAGGCGCAATGGTTTGCTTCACAAACTCTTGAATTTCTTTTTCCAAGACAGGTGAGCCTGTGTAGCCCGGCTTCAGCACCACAAAGGCCATCACCACCTGTCCGCGCTCGATGTCGCTGGCACCCACCACGCCACATTCGGCCACTGCAGGGTGCTGCATCAAAGCGCTTTCCACCTCGGGGCCAGCAATGTTGTAGCCCGCAGAAATGATCATGTCATCGTTGCGCGCTTGGTAACTGAAGTAGCCATCCGCATCCATCACAA
>CANGCI010000245.1 GCA_947451995.1 Comamonadaceae bacterium
GTGCCGTCTGCAGCGTTGTACAAAATGGCAGGGTTGGTCATGAGGTGACCCACATTGCGCACGAACAACAAAGAACGGCCATGCAACACTTCGTGACCTTTGCCGCTGGGCTTGGTGTACACGCGGTCGCCGTTCAAAGTGCGCTTGAAGGTCTTGCCACCCTTTTGCACTTCTTCTGCCAAGGTACCTTGCAAAATGCCCAACCAATTGCTGTAGGCCAAGACTTTGTCTTCAGCGTCCACTGCGGCCACGGAATCTTCCAAGTCCAGAATGGTCGACAGAGCAGACTCGGCCACCAAATCAGAAACACCTGCGGGGTCTGTTTTGCCAATGGGGTGTGAGGTGTTGATTTGCAAATCGAGGTGCAAACCATTGTGCTTGAACAGCAAGGAAGTGGGTGCTTTGGCATCGCCTTGGAAACCCACAAATTGTTTGGCATCGGCCAAGGTGGTGGTGCCCGACTTCAGGCTGACCACCAACTTGCCACCCTTCACGCTGTAACCCGTGCTGTCAATGTGCGAACCCTTCTTCAAAGGCACGCAACGGTCCAGCACATAGCGGCAATACTCAATCACTTTGGCGCCGCGCTTGGGGTTGTAGCCTGTGCCTTTTTCGCAGCCATCGGCTTCGCTCAAGGCGTCGGTGCCATACAAGGCGTCGTACAAAGAACCCCAACGTGCGTTGGCGGCATTCAAGGCATAACGCGCATTCAAAATAGGCACCACCAACTGAGGACCCGCCAACACAGCCAACTCAGCGTCCACATTTTGAGTCGTTGCTTTGGGGCTCTTTGGCTCTGGCACCAAGTAACCAATGGACGTCAAATGTTTGCGATAGGCCTTCATGGCTTTGGCATCCGCAATCGGGCCGGGGTTGGCGGTGTGCCACTTGTCCATTTCCAATTGAATGCGGTCGCGCTCGGCCAACAAGGCAATGTTCTGTGGCGCCAAATCTTTGACGATGCCGTCAAAACCAGCCCAGAAAGTTTTGCTCTTCACGCCCACTGCAGGCAATACCTGGTCTTCAATGAAGCGATACAAAGGGGTGGCCACGTGCAGGCCGTGAATGCTGGTGCGTTGGGTCATGAGAGCCTCTAGAAAAGTAAAAAATGGAAATGGGGGGCGTTCTTGAACAGTTCTGTCCAGATTTGTAGCGCCTATGACACCCACTGTATTCGATGTTTCAAGGTTTATAAATCAGTGAAATGGCTTTTGACTTGTGACTTTTTTGCAAAGGTTCGGCCGCAATTCACCAAAATTAGAGAAAATACGAACATCTCCCCCTCAGGGTTTACAACCGCTTGCACATACTTCCATGGCCAAAGAACGCATCCTGATCAGTGAAGTGGGCCCGCGCGACGGCTTGCAGTCGGTCAAGCAAACCATGCCCACCGCCAACAAACTGCGGTGGCTTGACGCCTTGGTGGCCTCGGGTCTGCAAGAAATTGAGGTGGCTTCTTTTGTGCCCGCGCATTTGCTGCCGCAAATGGCCGATGCCGCCGAAGTTGTTCAACACGCCCTCCAATACCCCCACGTGACGGTCATGGCCTTGGTGCCCAACCGAAAAGGCGCTGAAGCGGCTTTGAAAGCCGGCGCTCAAAAACTCACCATCCCCGTCTCCGCCAGCGAAGCCCATTCCATGGCTAATGTGCGCAAAACACGTGAAGCCATGGTTGAAGAAGTTCGCGCCATCATTCAAGTTCGCAATGAATTGGCGCCCCATGTGAAAGTGGAGGCCGGCATTTCAACGGCCTTTGGCTGCACCCTGCAAGGCCAGGTGGCCGAGGACGACGTAGTGAAGTTGGCCGCCGCCGTGATTGAAGCCGGCGCCGACGAATCGGGCTTGTCTGACACCACGGGCATGGCCAACCCCGCGCAAGTGCGCAGAATTTTCAAACGCGTGTTTGCCGAAATCGGTGACAAAACGGGCGCCGCGCACATGCACAACACCCGCGGCTTGGGCCTGGCCAATTGTTTGGCGGCCTACGATGTGGGCGTTCGCGTCTTCGACAGTTCCTTGGCTGGCTTGGGCGGCTGCCCTTATGCGCCTGGGGCGTCGGGCAACGTGGTCACCGAAGACTTGGTCTTCATGTTTGAAGCCATGGGCATCGAAACCGGCATCGACATTGCCAAACTCATTGCAGCCCGCCAAGCTTTGATAGACGGCCTGCCAGGCGAACCGCTTTATGGCATGACGCCCGATGCGGGCTTGCCCAAGGGTTGGCCCCTCGAACACATTTAATTCAAAACCATGAACACTGCCAAACACCTGCCCTACGAAGGCATCCGCGTCGTTGAATTCACCCACATGGTGATGGGCCCCACCTGCGGCATGGTGCTGGCCGACTTGGGCGCCGAAGTCATCAAAGTGGAACCCATCGGTCACGGCCACGAAGGCGACAACACCCGCAAACTTTTGGGTTCGGGCGCTGGCTTTTATCCGCTCTTCAATCGCAACAAGAAAAGCTTGGCGCTGGACTTGAAAACACCCGAAGGCAAAGAGGCCGTGCTGCGCTTGATTGCCACCGCCGACATCGTCAGCGAAAACTTCAAGCCCGGCACCATGAAAAAACTGGGCCTCGATTACGAGACCTTGAAAAAAATCAACCCTCGCCTGATTTACGTCACGCTCAAGGGCTTCTTGCCAGGTCCCTACGACCACCGCACTGCACTCGATGAAGTGGTGCAGATGATGGGCGGCCTGGCCTACATGACAGGCCGCCGCGGCGACCCCTTGCGCGCAGGCACCAGCGTGAACGACATCATGGGCGGCATGTTTGGCGCCATTGGTGCCATGGCTGCACTGGCCCAACGCGCGCAAACAGGCGAAGGCCAGGAAGTGCAAAGCGCCTTGTTTGAAAACAATGTGTTCTTGGTGGCCCAGCACATGATGCAGTACCAAGTGACGGGCAAACCTGCAGCGCCAATGCCCGAGCGCATTTCTGCATGGGGTGTCTACGACGTGTTTGTGGTGAAGGACGGCGAGCAAATTTTCTTGGCCGTGGTCAGCGACACGTCTTGGAAAATTTTCTGCGATGTTTTCAATTACCAAGATTTGTTCGACGATCCCCGCTTGGCCAACAACAACCAGCGCGTGCTGGCGCGCGATTGGCTGATTCCTCTGCTGCGCGAACGGCTGAAAGATTTTTCAGCGCAATACCTCAGCGATGTGTTTGAAAAAAATGCACTGCCTTACGCCCCCATCA
>CANGCI010000246.1 GCA_947451995.1 Comamonadaceae bacterium
CGGGTTGGCCATAGCGAACGAGTTTCATGAAGAAATCCTTAGGTTAAAAATGGGGCTCAAAGATGTTGAATGGCAACTTTTTGAACAGGGGTGATTGTGATCGAATTTCGTTCAATAAGTGGAGCGACCACCCGACAAATCAAATACCGCACCTGTTGAGAAAGAACAGTCTTCGGTCAGCAACCATGTGACCATGGCCGCCACTTCGTCGGGGGTGCCAAAACGTCCCATTGGAATTTTGGAGAGCATGAACTGAATGTGCTCGGGCGTCATCTGATCGAAGATGGCTGTTTTAACAGCGGCGGGCGTGACGCAGTTCACGCGCACATTGGTATTGGCCAACTCTTTGCCCAATGACTTGGTGATGGTCATCACGGCAGCCTTGCTGGCACTGTAGGCGCTGGCATTGGGATTGCCATCTTTGCCCGCCACAGATGCGATGTTGACGATTCGACCTGCAGGACGCTCTTTCAAATGTGGCGTCCATTCGCGGCAGCAATAAAACACGCCATTGACGTTCACGTCCATCACTTGTTGCCACGCATCCACGGGGTAATTCCAAACTTGGGTGTTGGGACCTGTGATGCCCGCGCAGTTGACCACGGCGTCGACTGGGCCGTTTTTCAAAGTGGCTTCGGTGGCCGCCACCACAGACGCATGCTGCGCCACATCGACTTTGACGGCGTGAACCTTGCCGGGATGGTTCAAGCTGGCCACGGCTTTGGCCATGCCAGCTTCATCGCGGTCCCACAAGGTGACGCTGCCGCCCGAAGCCAGCACGCGTTCGGCAATGGCGTAGCCCAAGCCGGTGGCACCACCGGTGATGACCGCGTGGCGGCCTTTCATGTCGTATTGGTTCATGGATTTCTTTGATTGAGAAGTTGGATGTGGTTTGAAGAAAAGGCTTAGATGGTCATGCCACCGTCCACCATGTAGGCATTGCCCGTGGCAAAGGCCGCTTCATCGGACGCCAAGAACACCACGATGGGTGCAATTTCGTGCGCTTGGGCAATGCGGCCCATGGGTTGGCGCGCCACAAAGTTTTTACGCGCTTGCACGGGATCCGCCTCTGAATTGATGCGATCTTGCAGTGAAGGCGTGTCGACGGTGCCTGGGCAAATGGCGTTGCAGCGAATGCCTTTGGCCACAAAATCGGCGGCCACGCTCTTGGTCAAACCGATGACCGCTGCTTTGGAAGCACCATAAATAAAGCGATTGGGCAAACCGCGCACACTGGAGCAGACGCTGGCCATGTTGATGATGCTGCCACCACCTTGTTCCAGCATTTTGGGCAGGACCGCTTGAATCATCCAAAACTGACCGCGTGCATTCAGGTTGAAAGCAAAGTCCCAATCCTTGTCGGTGGCTTGCAAAATGGTGCCGCCATGGACCACGCCCGCACAATTGAACAAGGCATCGATGCGCGGAATGAGGGCCACTTGTTTTTGAATGTCGTCTTTGTTCAAGACATCCAAAACTGCTGTGTGCACATTGGCCACGCCCGCATAAGTTTTGAGTAGCTCTGGATTGACGTCAGTGGCCCAAACGGTGGCGCCTTCGGCCACCATGGCCATCACAGCAGCGTGACCAATGCCTTGGCCGGCAGCAGTCACCAAAATGTTTTTGTTTTTCAATCTCATGCTTTGATCTCCAAATGAATCTGTTGACGTTTGTCGATGGCTTGCCAATCCCAATCAATGCCTAAGCCAAGTGTGTCGGGCGGGTATGCAAAACCGTCTTGTACTTTCATGCGCGAATGCGTGATGTCGTCCAATTGGGGAATGTATTCCACCCAAGTGGCATTGGGAACCGCAGCGCACAAACTGACGTGCAGCTCCATCAAAAAGTGGGGGCACACCGGCACATCGAAGGTTTCGGCCAAGTGCGCTGTTTTGATCCAGGGTGTGATGCCGCCAATGCGCGCCACATCGGGCTGCACCACGCTGCAAGCGCCCTGCTCTAAATACTCTCTGAATTGCATGGGGTGGTACATCGACTCGCCCACCGCCACAGGAATGGGGGTGTGTTCGCGCAAGTGCCTGTGGCCTGAAACATCTTCAGCGGGCATGGGCTCTTCTAACCATGCCAAATCAAGGCCTTCGAAAGCTTTGGCCCTTCTGACCACTTCTGCGCGATGGAAGCCTTGGTTGGCGTCGGTCATGATGTCGAATGCGGGTCCCACCGCATCGCGCACGGCCGACAAACGCGCCACATCTTCGCTGACATGCGGACGGCCAATTTTGATTTTGGCGCCCTTGAAACCATCGGCTTTGGCCTGCAGCGTTTGCGCGACCAATTCTTCGGGGGACAAATGAAGCCAGCCGCCCTCGGTGGTGTAAAGCGGCACTTTGCTTTGCGCGCCACCGAGCAATTGCCACAAAGGCAATTGCTGACTTTGCGCACGCCAATCCCAGAGGGCAGTGTCAACGCAGGCCAAGGCCAAACTGGTCATGGCGCCAACGGCCGTGGCGTGCGTGTGAAAAAACAAATCTTTCCAAATGGCTTCCACATGCACTGGGTTTTTGCCAATGAGCCGAGGCACCAAATGATCTTTGAGCAAAGCCACCACAGAACTGCCGCCGGTGCCAATGGTGTAGGCGTACCCTGTGGCTTGAATGCCATCGCTGCACACCAGGGTGAGCAGAATGGTTTCTTGGGTTACAAAAGATTGAATCGCATCGGTGCGAACAACCTTGGGCGGCAAGTTCACTTGACGCAAATGAACGCGATCGATGGTGACTGAAGTCATGTTGAAAAATGTTGTGACGAGTTCGGGTTTATGCGTAGCCTAATTGGCTTGACCCTCGCTCAGGTTCCATGTGAAGATTGTGCAACTGGTCTGACCAATTGTCCAATCCTCGTATTCCCTGAGCTTTGAAATCCATCGAACCCCAACGGCTGTATCGCCAAATTGCCAAGCAAATCCAAGGATTGATTTCCTCGGGCGAATTTGCAGTCGGCTCACGCTTGCCCGCCGAACGCGATCTGGCCACGCAAATGGGTTTCAGCCGCCCCTCCGTTCGCGAAGCACTCATTGCCTTGGAAGTAGAAGGCGTGATTGAAGTGCGCACCGGCTCTGGCATCTATGTCAAATCATTGGGCAAGAAGAAACAAGCCGCACCCAGCACACTCAACACGCCCGCCGAATGGGGGCCGCTTGAAGTGATGCGCGCACGCTCCCTGATTGAAGCTGAAATGGCCGC
>CANGCI010000247.1 GCA_947451995.1 Comamonadaceae bacterium
CCCGAGCACATTCAGTTCATGCTCTCCAAAATTCCAATGGGTCGTTTTGGTACGCCCGATGAAGTGGCGGCCATGGTCACATGGTTGTTGACCGAAGACTGTTCTTTCTCAACAGGTGCGGTGTTTGATTTGTCGGGTGGTCGCTCCACTTATTGAGCGAAATTCGATCACAATCACCCGTGTTCAAAAAGTTTCCTTTCAACATCTTTGAGCCCCATTTTTAACCTAAGGATTTCTTCATGAAACTCGTTCGCTATGGCCAACCCGGCAAAGAAAAACCAGGACTGATTGATGCCGCTGGCAAACTGCGCGACTTAAGCGGTGTGGTGTCCGACATCGGCCCCGACCAACTGTCTGACAAAGTCTTGGCCAAGTTGGCCAAACTCAAAACCGACAAGCTGCCCTTGGTCAAAGGCAAGCCCCGCATGGGTTGCCCCGTGGCCAACGTGCGCAAGTTCATCGCCATTGGCTTGAACTACGCCGACCACGCTGCCGAGTCCAACTTGCCCGTGCCCAAAGAACCTATCGTGTTCATGAAGGCCACCTCTTGCATTCAAGGCCCCAACGACGAAGTCATGTTGCCTAAAGGCTCTGTGAAAACCGATTGGGAAGTTGAGTTGGGCATTGTCATTGGCAAGCACGCCAGCTATGTGTCACAAAAAGAAGCCCTCGACTATGTGGCGGGTTACTGCACCATCAACGACGTCAGCGAGCGCGAGTACCAAATCGAGCGCGGCGGCACATGGGACAAGGGCAAGGGTTGCGACACCTTCGGCCCCATCGGTCCTTGGATGGTGACCAAAGACGAAGTGCCCAATGTTCAGAACCTCAAAATGTTCTTGGATGTGAACGGCCAGCGCATGCAAACCGGCACCACCAAAACCATGATTTTTGGCGTCACCAAATTGGTCAGTTACGTCAGCCAGTTCATGACCTTGGAGCCAGGTGACATCATCACCACCGGCACGCCCCCAGGCGTCGGCATGGGCATGAAGAAAGACGGCAAGCCAGCGCCGGTGTACCTCAAGAAGGGTGACGTCATGCACCTGGGCATCGAAGGCTTGGGCGAGCAAACACAAAAAGTGGTGGCTTTCAAACGCAAAGCCTGATCTAGGTTTTTCAATCAAGGAGGTGCTTTGCCAAAAGCCAAGCAAGCCATCGCCAAGGCGAGTCGGGATTAACCCTGATTCGCCTTTTCTTTTTGCCGGGATTGGCATTTTCATGCAAAATAGAACGAGCGTTCTTTTTTACAAATTCACGGCATGACAGTACGACACATCACTTCCGGTTCCTCTGCAGGCGCGGCCGCCAGTGCCTTTCGCCCAGCGGACGAGGCCGGAGGCCGAAGCTTGATGAAAGGTCGTCAAACCAAAGCAGCCATCGTCGATGCCGCTTTGGGACTGGCCTCTCAAATTGGCTTGGAAGGCTTGTCCATCGGCGCACTGGCCGAAGTGACTGGCATGAGCAAGTCGGGCGTGTTTGCGCATTTTGGCTCACGCGAAGAATTGCAAATTTCCGTCATTCGTGAATACCACGATCGCTTTGAAAGCGAAGTGTTTTATCCCGCCCTCAGTTGCGCACGCGGCTTGCCTCGTTTGCAAAAGTTGTTTGACAACTGGATGCAACGCACCTCCACCGAAATTGATTCGGGCTGCATTTACATCAGCGGTGCCGTGGAGTTTGACGATCGTCCTGGTCCTGTTCGGGATGCATTGGCCTCGTCTGTGAACACCTGGCAAAACGCATTGCAACGCGCTGTTGCACAAGCGCAAGATGAACAACATTTGAATTCAAAAGCAGATCCTTTGCAGGTGGCCTTTGAAATTCATGGCCTCATTTTGGCTTTGCATTACGAAGCCAGATTTTTGCGCAACCCGGGTGCTGCAGAGCGCGCACGTCAAGGTTTCACCACCATCGTTTCGCGCAACACGCCCTGATTCTTTGTATCAATTCTCATTTTTCTGAAAGTCCAACATGCCCAGCTATACCCCTCCCCTGCGTGACCTTCAATTTGTGTTGCACGAGTTGCTCGATTTGGAAAATGAACTCAAGGCCATGCCCAAGCATGCCGACACCGACGCCGACACCATCAATGCGGTGTTGGAAGAGGGCGGTAAATTTGCGGCCGAAGTGGTCTTCCCATTGAATGTGTCGGGTGACGAAGAAGGTTGCAAACTCAATCGCGACACCCATGAAGTGACCGCACCCGCCGGCTTCAAAGATGCTTATGCCAAGTACGTCGAAGGCGGCTGGGCGGCACTGAGCGCCGAGGAGGAATATGGCGGTCAAGGATTGCCCTTGGTGGTCAATCAGTGCTTCTTTGAAATGCTGAACTCCGCCAATCAAGCTTGGACCATGTACCCAGGCTTGTCGCATGGCGCGCATGCATGCTTGTCAGCACACGGCTCGCCTGCTCAAAAGAGCACTTACTTGCCAAAGCTCACCAGCGGTGAGTGGACCGGCACCATGTGCTTGACTGAACCTCATTGCGGTACCGACCTTGGCATGCTTCGCACCAAAGCCGAACCCCAAGCCGATGGCACGTATCGCTTAACCGGTCAAAAGATTTTCATCAGCGCTGGCGAGCACGATTTGGCGGGCAACATTGTTCACTTGGTGTTGGCACGTTTGCCTGATGCACCTGTTGGCAGCAAAGGCATCAGTTTGTTTGTGGTGCCCAAGTTCAATGTGAAGGCCGATGGCTCGATTGGCGAACGCAATGGCATTTACTGTGGCGGCTTGGAGCACAAGATGGGCATCCACGGCAATGCCACATGCCAGATGGTGCTCGATGGCGCCGTGGGCGACATGGTGGGTCAACCTAACAAAGGTTTGGCCGCCATGTTTGTGATGATGAACGGTGCGCGTTTGGGCGTGGGCAACCAGTCTTTGGGCTTGACCGAAGTGGCTTATCAAAATGCCTTGGCCTATGCCAAAGACCGCATCCAAATGCGCAGTTTGTCGGGCGTCAAAGCACCGTCTAAACCCGCCGATCCTATTTTGGTTCACCCCGATGTGCGCCGCATGTTGTTGACGGCCAAGGCCTATGCTGAAGGGGGCCGAGCTTTGGCTTGCTATGGCGCCTTGCTGATCGACAAAGAACTGAACCACCCCGATGAAAAAGTGCGCGCTGACTCTGCCGAAATTTTGGCGCTGCTGACCCCCATCGTGAAGGCCTTCTTGACCGACAACGGTTA
>CANGCI010000248.1 GCA_947451995.1 Comamonadaceae bacterium
TGGCCCGACGCCATTGCACCTTTCACCGTGGTCATTTGCCCCATTGGCGCCGACCGCAGCCCCGACGTCAAAGCCGCATCAGAAAAGCTCTATGCCGACCTGATGGCTGCGGGTGTGGATGTGTTGTTGGACGATCGCGGCGAGCGTCCTGGAGCCATGTTTGCAGACTGGGAACTGATCGGTGTACCGCACCGCGTCACCCTGGGCGACCGTGGCTTGAAAGAAGGCAAAGTGGAATACCAACATCGCCGCGATGAAGCGGCCACCGCTGTGGCGCCTGCCGACATCGCTGCGTTTGTGTTGGCCAAACTCGGCAAGTAACATTGGCATTGACCCCTTAAGGACCTGGCGCATGAATTTGCATAGACGCAAATCCTTGCGCCACGTTTTACAGGGAAGTGTGGCGGCTCAAACCCTTCAGTGGGTGGGCTGGACGACCCTGCTGATGCCTTCGGCCAAAGCAGGCCATCAAGCGGAAGAAGCGCTTTCGGATTCTGTCCGTACCGCCCTCAGTCAAGCTGTGCTGCAAAGTGGACCGCCCGTTCCAGTGTTGCCGACTGCACAGGCGCAGCAGCAATTCAATGCATGGCGCAATGCAACGTCTCGGATTCTGAGCAAGTGGATGGACTCTCTAGACGATCGGCAAGAATTTCTGAACACCCTTTGGTATGAAGCGCGCCGGGCTGGCTTGTCTTTGTCTTTGGTGTTGGGACTGATTGAGGTGGAAAGCGCGTTCAGAAAATACGCCATTTCCAGCGCAGGTGCAAGGGGGTTCATGCAGGTGATGCCCTTTTGGGCGCGCAGCATCGGCGATGGCAACGAGAGTGCCTTGTTTCACACGCAAACCCAGCTTCGCTTTGGCTGTGTCATCTTGCGCCACATGTTGGAACGAGAAAACGGCAATTTGTTTTTCGCATTGGGTCGCTACAACGGCAGCCGAGGGCAGGCTGCATATCCTCAAGCGGTTTTGACCGCACAAAAAAAATGGCTTCAATCGACGGATTGAAGCCAAGCTGATCAAGCTTCAACAAGAAGCTTGAAAAATGAAGGTGCGTTTATTCTTTGGGGGTGGTGCCCAAAACTTGAACCATCTCACCAGATTCGTACATCTCCATCATGATGTCGGAGCCGCCAATGAACTCGCCTTTGACGTACAGCTGAGGGATGGTGGGCCAGTTGCTGTATTCCTTGATGCCTTGGCGAATTTCTGCATCGTCTAGCACGTTGACGGTTTTGACGGTCTTGGTGTCCACACCGCAGGCTTTCAAAATTTGAATAGCGCGGCCGGAGAATCCGCACATGGGGAAGCTGGCGCTGCCTTTCATGAACAGCACAACGTCGTTGTGTTTGACCAAATCATCAATGCGGGCTTGTGTATCGCTCATAGGAATCCTCGTTGTCTTTCCGGTGTCTTCAATGGGGGTGATTATTTCATGTTGAAAGGGCTTGCGCTGTTTAGGGTCTATTTTTGCCCGCCAGAACACCGCTCGATCCCAGCCAAGTCCTTTTTGGACTGAACTTGCTTGTAACCTGCCGCCTCTAGCAAGGCACGAACTTGAGGTGCTTGCTGCCACCCGTGTTCTAACAGCAACCAACCCCCTGGTACTAGGTGCGACTGGGCATTTTGCACAATGTTCCGAATGTCTGCCAGGCCATCGTCGCCGCTCACCAAGGCCTCTAAAGGCTCGTGATGCAGGTGGGCCAGGTGCGGGTCTTGCGCTTCAATGTACGGGGGATTGGACGCGATCACGTCAAACTCACCAGTGACTTGGCTGAACCAATCACTTTGCACGAAACTCACGTCCAAGGCTAAATTTTGAGCGTTGTGCTTCGCCACATTCAACGCATCGGTGCTGGCGTCCACCGCGGTCACTTGCGCATCCTTGTGCTGCGATTGAAGGGCCAGTGCAATGGCGCCACTGCCTGTGCCTAAATCTAAGTAGCGCGTCGCCTTGAAAGATTGGCCGCATGCCAAAGCCCATTCCACCAAAACCTCGGTGTCGTCTCTAGGGTCCAAGACACGCTTGTCGATGCGCAGTGTCAAACCAAAAAACTCTTTCTGTCCAACGATGTAGGCCACGGGCTCATGCTGCAGTCGGCGTTGCGCATAGGACTTCAAAGCATCCACTTGATCCGCTTGCACTTCGTCGGTGTCATGGGCTAACAGCCAAGCACGGTCATGCAGTGGACGTCCCAAGGCATGAAGCAGTAAAAGCTGCGCTTCCAATCGGGGCAAGCCCAGGACTTGCGCATGTTGCAAACATTGCAAAACGTTCATGAGGGCAGACTCGATTCCAGCTCTGCCAATTGCTCTGCTTGCCGTGCATTTTGCAAAGCTTGGGTGACTTCTTCCAAATCACCTTCCATGATGAAGCTCAGCTTGTACAAGGTGAGGTTGATGCGGTGATCCGTCAGGCGGCCTTGGGGGAAGTTGTAGGTGCGAATGCGGTCGGATCGGTCGCCACTGCCAATCAAACCCTTGCGCAGTGCCGCATCTTTGGCTGCGCGTTCGCTGCGCTCTTTTTCTTGGATGCGTGCTGACAGCACCTGCATCGCCTTGGCTTTGTTGCGGTGCTGACTGCGATCGTCTTGGCACTCCGCCACGATGCCCGTGGGAATGTGGGTGATGCGCACGGCGGAGTCGGTCTTGTTGATGTGCTGACCGCCTGCACCGCTGGCGCGGTAAGTGTCAATGCGCAAGTCGGCCGGGTTGATGGTCACAGCTTGGGCTTCGTCGGGTTCAGCCAACACAGCCACGGTGCAAGCACTGGTGTGAATGCGACCTTGCGTTTCGGTGGCGGGTACGCGTTGTACACGATGGCCGCCCGATTCAAAGCGCAAGCTGCCAAACACGTTGTCGCCTTCAATGCGAATGACGACTTCTTTGTAGCCGCCCAATTCACTGGGCGAGTCGGACATAATCTCGGTCCGCCAGCCTTTGCGCTCACAAAACATGGTGTACATGCGCAGCAGATCGCCTGCAAACAAAGCAGACTCATCGCCGCCTGTGCCGGCACGAATTTCTAAGTAGGCTGGACGTGCGTCGTCAGGGTCTTTGGGCAGCAGCATACGCTGCAATTCAATTTCCAATTCAGCCATTTCTTGGGCGGCACTTTGAATTTCTTCGTCGGCCATGGCTTTCATGTCTGCGTCGTCCGCGCTGCTGGCCGCCA
>CANGCI010000249.1 GCA_947451995.1 Comamonadaceae bacterium
ATGCCCATGAAGACCACTTTTTTGACAGGCCGGTGTAAACGGGCAAAAGCAACCTGCGCCACAATTTCTGCACTGCCCACCTGACGAATCAAACCATCTCGACCGGTCATGCAAAACACACAACCCACGGCACACCCAACTTGCGATGACACACACAAGCCGTCGCGTGGCAAGCCAACGGTTTCCAAGGTTTGTCCGTCTTGCAAAGCCAACAGCCACCGAACCGAACCATCTTCGGCAGGATGCGCAGATTGCAAACGCAACAAGCCGTTCAGGTCGTCCGTCAGTTGCGCCAAGTCCTCGCGCAAAGCCGTCGGCATGAAACTCTCTAAGGGACGTCGGCCACTGTTTTGCGGTTTGGCCTGCGCCCACAAACGCAAGATGCGCAGCTCGTGTGCAGGCCTTGCACCCAAGCGCCGCATCCGCTCGCGGATGGATTGAATTTGAGACATCGTCATGTCATTTGCGCCACACATCAAGATGTGCAAAGCCAGTACTCAAACAGACAGCAGGTCCAGCAAGTGCTGGGGCGCATGAATTTGTGCATGGGCTTGCCATGACGAAATATCCGATTGACTGCCCAAATAGCCATAGGTTGCAGCAACCGTTTTCATGGCAGCGGCATGACCCGCCACAATGTCGCGCTCATCATCGCCGACATACACGCAGCGCGCGGGGTCGATGCTCAAACGCTTGGCGGCTTCCAACAAAGGCGCTGGATGCGGCTTGGCATGCGGCGTGGTATCACCACTGATCACCACCGAGGCGCTTGCAAACAAGGGCATACCTTGTGTCAGCGGCTCCGTAAATCGCTTGGACTTGTTGGTCACCACGCCCCACGGCAGTTGTCGCGCCACCAAGGCCTCGATCAAATGCGCCACACCCTCAAATGCAAAGGTGCGCTGGGTCATGCACGCTTCGTAGTTTTGGAAAAACTCTTCTTTCATGGCCTCGTAATCAGGATGATCGGGTGTGAAGCCAAAGGCCAAGCCAATCATGCCGCGAGCGCCTGCACCGGCCATGGGACGGTAATGCGACAAAGGCAAAGAAGACATGCCGCGGTCAACGCGCATCTTGTCAACGGCCGCGCCTAAATCGGGCGCACTGTCGATGAGGGTGCCGTCTAAATCAAACAACACCGCCTGAACATTTTCAAATTTCATGATGAAGGATCTCAGGCTGGATCGAATGGCTTTTGCGTGGCCATCAAATAGTTCACGTCGGTGTCATTGCCCATGGCATAGACCTTGGTGAAAGGGTTGTAACCCATGCCCTTCATTTGCATCACATCGAGGCCATCAGCGCGAACCCAATCGGCCAGCTCGCTGGGCTTGATCATGCGGGCGTATTCGTGCGTGCCTTTGGGCAACAGATTGAGCACATACTCAGCCCCGACCACCGCAAACAAAAATGACTTGGGGTTGCGGTTCAAGGTTGAAAAGAACACCCAGCCACCCGGCTTGACCAATTTGGCGCAAGCCTGAACGACCGCAGCAGGATCGGGCACATGCTCCAACATTTCCATGCAGGTGACCACATCAAATTGGCCAGCTTGTTCGAGTGCCAAGTCTTCCGCGCTGATTTCTCTGTACTGCACGCCTTGCGTGCCAGCCTCCAAAGCGTGCAACTGCGCCACTTTCAAAGACTTCACCGCCAAATCGGCACCCAGTACTTGTGCACCTTGCCTGGCCATGGCGTCAGACAAAATGCCGCCACCACAACCGATGTCGACCACTTTTTTGCCAGCCAATGGCGCCAAACTTTGAATCCAATTCAAACGCAAAGGGTTGATTTGATGCAGTGGACGGAATTCGCTTTCTGTGTCCCACCAACGATGGGCCAGCTCAGAGAATTTGGCCAGCTCTGCAGGATCGACATTGGCGCTAGAAAATTGGGAAGAATGGGGTGTGCTCATAGCTTGCATTGTCTCCGAAAGTAAAAAAGCCTCCCGAAGGAGGCTTTTTGGGATCAAGCCAAAGGCTGATCAGTTGGGGCGTGTACCCACAACTTCAATTTCCACGCGGCGGTTTTTAGAACGGCCAGCATCTGTCTTGTTGTCAGCAACGGGTTGCTTTTCGCCCTTGCCTTCTGTGTAAACGCGGTTTTTCTCGATGCCCTTGGTCACCAAGTAAGCCTTGACAGCGTCAGCACGCTTCACAGACAACTTTTGGTTGTAAGCATCAGCGCCAACGGAGTCAGTGTGACCCACAGCAATGATCACTTCCAAATTGATGGCTTTGACTTTGCCAGCCAAGTCGTCCAATTTGGCTTTGCCGTCAGCTTTCAAGACTGATTTGTCAAAGTCAAAGAAAGTGTCAGCAGCGTAAGTCACTTTGGTGGCGGCAGCTGGTGCGGGTGCTGGAGCGGCTGGTGCAGCAGCTTTGGGGGCTGGTGCGGCGGCTGGTGCGGGTGCTGGGGCAGCTGCTTTAGGGGCAGCAATAGCGCCATCGCAAGCTGCTACAGCTGTAGCGGGTGTCCAGTTGGCATTGCGCCAGCAGTATTCAGCTGTACCGTTTTTCCAGGCCATTTCGCCTGTGCCATTGCGCCAGTTGTCTACGGATTGTGCACCTGCAACGCTAGCCAAGGCAGCTGAAGCCAACACCATTGCCACTTTGTTGAATTTTTTCATGGTTCTCCTCATGGGATTAATACCGCAGACATCCTGCGAGAAAAGAGACGCTTTGAATGACCATCACTCAAAACGTTGAAATGATTGTGCCATAGCTCTGAGGCAATTCCCCAATTTGGTGAAAAGCCCTTGCAAGCGATCTTATCAATCTGAGCAATGTGTTGCAAATCAACGACACTCTTTGGACCTAAAATGGCAGTCTTTCACCCAGCGCGCCTGACCCCTCATGACCCAGTTTGCCAAAGAAACCCTTCCCATCAGTCTAGAAGAGGAAATGCGCCGCAGCTACCTCGACTACGCCATGAGCGTGATTGTGGGACGCGCCCTGCCCGATGCACGCGATGGCCTTAAGCCCGTGCATCGCCGTGTGTTGTTCGCCATGCACGAGTTGAACAACGACTGGAATCGCGCTTACAAAAAATCTGCACGTATTGTGGGTGACGTGATTGGTAAATACCACCCTCACGGCGACCAATCTGTCTATGACACCATCGTTCGCATGGCGCAAGATTTCTCCATGCGCCACATGTTGGTGGAC
>CANGCI010000250.1 GCA_947451995.1 Comamonadaceae bacterium
CTGACCTTCGCTCCCCTTCAGGGAACATTAGTTGGTTGAATTACCTTCCGCGACACGGCTGAACCGGTTGGCGGATGCGACTGTGGCATGGGAAGGGCCTAAGTAACTCGCGGATTATCACATTGATTCCTGGTCCGCGGGTGGTTTTTATATGAAAACGGGGAGAATTTGCATCCTCCCCGTCAGTCATATGTCAGCCAAGATTACAAAAGTCTTCTTAGGTTTTGACCAAATCAGAAATTTGAAGCAAAGCCGCGGGGTCGTCCATGGTGGTCAGATCACCAGGATCACGGCCTTCACAAACTGCCTGAATCGCACGTCGCAACAGTTTGCCGCTGCGTGTCTTGGGCAGCACAGACACAAATCTAACCCGAGCGGGCCTTGCAACCGCGCCCAGTGAGTTGTCAACCACCTTCATGATCTCGCCTTCAAGCTTCAACAATGCCGCGGCATCGTTCAACAGCGATCCATCTTTGAGCACCGCAAACGCCATGGCCACTTGACCTTTGAGGTTGTCGGCAACGCCCACCACGGCCACTTCGGCCACAGCGGCATGACCTGAAATGCTCTCTTCAATTTCGCGGGTCCCCAATCGGTGACCCGCCACATTGATCACGTCATCTGTCCGGCCTAAGATAAAAAAGTAACCGTCTTCATCTTTGATGCCCCAGTCAAACGTGGAGTAAACCATCTTGCCGGGTACTGTGGTCCAGTAGGTTTTGACGAAACGATCATCGTCACCCCACACCGTTTGCAAACAACCGGGTGGCAAGGGGCCTTCAATCGCGACCACACCTTTTTGGTTGGGCTGCGTGAGTTCTTCACCCGTTTGATCGTCCAGCAACTTGACGTCATAGCCATAAACTGCTTTGCCAGGTGATCCAAACTTGCTGGGCGTTTTTTCAATGCCGTTACAGACCGTCAAAATGGGCCAGCCCGTTTCGGTTTGCCAGTAGTTGTCGATGATGGGTTTGCCCAGACCTTCTGAAATCCATTTAGCCGTCGGTTCATCCAAGGGCTCACCTGCCAAGAACAAAGCCTTCAAGCTGGACAAGTCGTATTTGCTGAGCAGCGCAGGGTCTTGCTTTTTCAAAACGCGAATGGCAGTGGGTGCACTGAACATCACGGTCACTTTGTATTTCTCAACCAAGCTCCACCAAATACCGCCGTCGGGTCGAGTGGGCAGGCCTTCGTACATGATGGTGGCCATGCCGCCAATCAAAGGCCCATAGATGATATAACTGTGACCCACCACCCAACCAATGTCGCTGGTACAGAAAAAAGTCTCGCCAGGTTTGCCGCAGAAAATGTTGGGAATGCTGGAAGCCAAGGCCACCGTGTAACCCCCTGTGTCACGCTGCACGCCTTTAGGCTTGCCGGTTGTGCCCGATGTGTACAAGGTGTAGCTTGGATGCGTCGCATCCACCCATTCACAAGGCACCACATCATTCAAATGTTGGTCGCGCAAATTGGACCACAGCACATCACGTCCTGCCGTCATGGCCATTTTGGCCAAACCACGGTCCACCAGAATGACCGATTCAGGCTTGTGCGCGGACAAACGAATGGCTTCGTCCAACAAGGGCTTGTATTCAACCACTTTGCCGCCACGTGAACCAGCATCTGCACTGACAATGACCTTGGGGCTAGCGTCCTCAATGCGTGACGCCAATGAACCAGACGCGAAACCACCGAACACCACAGAGTGAATAGCACCAATGCGCGCACAAGCCAACATGGCAAAAGAAGCCTCGGCGATCATGGGCATGTAAATCAAAACACGATCACCTTTTTTGACGCCCAATGACAAGAGCGAAGCAGCCATGCGCTGAACTTCGGCATGCAATTGCTTGTAGGTGTAGGTGACTTCTTGATCTGTTTCGGTAGAAATAAAGATCAATGCGGCTTGATCGCCACGATCTATTAAATGCCGGTCGATTGCGTTATGGCAGAGATTGGTTTCGCCCCCCTTGAACCATTTGGCAAAAGGTGGATTGCTGTAATCGCAAATTTCTTGAGGCGGTTTGTGCCAATCGATTTGCTTGGCTTGTTCAGCCCAAAACGCATCACGGTCCTGAATGGAACGTTTGTGAAACTCTGCATATTGACCCATGGTGTCTCCTAAAGCCGCTCAATCGCAGCAAGCTGCAATACATTGCTGGCGAGCTTTGGACACACTTCAAGTCAGCCGGTCTCGCCTTCTGAATTCATAATTATTCATGAGGGACTTGCGGCAAACTGACTTTAAGTCAGCGCTTTGACCCAAGACTGAACTTCTTTGAAGTCAGGATTTTCTGCAGAACGAAGCCATTCGAAGATCACCATCTCGGTGGTGAGCAGCTCAGCGCCTGCGCCTGCCAAGCGGTCAAACGCTGCGTCACGGTCTCGGTCTGAACGAGACGCACAAGCATCGGTCACCACCCACACATCAAACTCATCTTCTAGCAAATCCAAAGCGGTTTGCAACAAACAAATATGGGCTTCGCACCCGGCGATGACAACAGAGGGACCGACCTCAGGCTCAACGGGCTTTTGCAAATGTCTTGGCAAACTTCTGGCATTGCCTTTGGGAACAGCCGGCGCGGGCGGGCTCAGCCATTCACCAAGCCCTTCTTCAACGGCGCTGAAAGCCATTTTTGAAAGCACACGTTTGCAATGTTGTCTGATTTCAGGGCTTGTCTCACCCAAACCTGATGGGTTTTGCTCTGTGGCCCAAACCGGAACTTGCAGGTGTTTGGCTGTTTTGGCCAGTAACTCTGCTCGCTGCCACACAGCTTGTGCGTCTCTCATGGCAGGCATCAGTTTGATCTGGTAATCCACCAAAACCAATTGGGAAGCTTCGACTTCTAGCAACATGGTGCAACTTTCTTAGGAAAAATGGGTTCACGTTTGAATACACTTTGAAGGCATTAAACTGAGAGACTATGAGATGGATTCTATGTGGATTGGTATTCTGGACAACGGTCGCCGTTTCGGCGCCCGCTGAAGACGACCTCGACCGCATGCTCAAAGAACGCGGTTTGATCAATCAGATTACCGACCAATTGTCTCAACAAATCTCAAATCAATTCAGCGGCCCTTTGCAAACAGCCCGCAGCACCTTTGGCGGAAAAGCTTCAGAATTGGTCATTCAAGCCATGGGTTTACTGGGCGTCCCGTACAAG
>CANGCI010000251.1 GCA_947451995.1 Comamonadaceae bacterium
TCAAGACCACAGGAATGGCCTGGGCTTGAATGGGGGTCATGGATTCGTAGCCCATTTCGGCTACGGCACGTGCCAGCGGTTCAGCCAGCGATAGATTTGAAAAAGAGGCGGTCATTAACCCGCTATTGTCGCACTTTAAGTCTTGGGCAGGGTTACGCCCACTTGACCTTGGTATTTTCCGCCCCGATCTTTGTAGCTGGTCTCGCAAACTTCGTCGCTTTCAAAGAACAAAACCTGGGCACAGCCCTCTCCCGCGTAGATCTTGGCTGGCAAGGGGGTGGTGTTGCTGAATTCAAGGGTCACGTAGCCTTCCCACTCGGGCTCAAAAGGGGTGACATTGACGATGATGCCGCAGCGGGCATAAGTGCTTTTGCCCAAACAGATGGTCAGCACGTTGCGAGGAATACGAAAGTACTCCATTGTGCGTGCCAAAGCAAAACTGTTGGGCGGAATGACGCAAACATCTGAATGGATGTCGACAAAGCTTTTTTCGTCAAAGTTTTTGGGGTCGACCACCGTGCTGTAGATGTTGGTGAAGACCTTGAACTCGGGCGCACAGCGAATGTCATAGCCATAACTGCTGGTGCCATAGCTCACGATTTTTTCGCCAGCGGCGTTTTTTCTCACCTGGCCAGGCTCGAAAGGCTCGATCATGCCGTGCTCTTCAGCCATGCGGCGAATCCATTTGTCGCTTTTGATGCTCATTGCTCAGTCTTTCCAACAGTCTTTGAAGTCAGGCGCACATTGTAAAGTGCTCCAGCCATGCGTTGCAGGCCGCTTGAAATGTGAACCAATTTCAGGGTCCTTGTGCCCTGACTGCGCAAAAGGTTACAGGCGGTGAGATAAACTTTGGACAAGACATCCCCCCTTTCTCCCTTCTCAGAAATCCCCATGAAAAGACGCACACTCCTTCAAGCCAGTCCCTTTTTGCTGGGCTTGCCAGCGGCCAGCGAAGCCCAAACAGCCTATCCCAACAAGCCCATTCGCTACATTGTTCCCGTGGCGGCGGGTGGCGGCTCCGACATGGTCGGTCGCGCCCTGTGTGAGCGCTTGGCCAGAGTGTTGGCCCAGCCCGTTGTAGTCGACAACGTGGGCGGCGGCGGCGGCGTGATCGCTTCCCAAAACACGGCGCGCGCTGCTGCAGACGGCTACACCCTGATGCAGGGCTATGTGGCTACACACGGCACCTCACCGGCCACGCGCAAATTGCCCTACGACGCAGAAAAAGATTTCACGCCCATCGGCATGATTGGCTCGACCCCCAACGTGCTGTGCATCAACAACAACTTGCCGCCACAAAATATCAAAGCATTTTTGGAGTACGTCAAACAAAACCCAGGGCGCCTGTCGTTTGGTTCAGCCGGCTCAGGCTCTTTGACACACCTCACCGCAGAACTGTTCAAGCTGCAAACCAACAGCTTCATGGTGCACATTCCTTATCGCGGCATTGCGCCTGCCATCACCGACCTGATTGGCGGTCAAACGCAAATGATGTTCCCAGGATTGGCTGCAGCTTTGCCGCACATTCGAAGCGGCCGCATCCGGGCCATTGCAGTGACCGGCAGCAAACGCCACCCCCAAGTGAAGGACATACCGACGCTAGAAGAAGCGGGGCTCAAAGGTTTTGATGCGCAACAGTGGTACGGCGTAGTGGGCCCGGCCAACATGCCAGCCCCCATCGTCAAAGTCTTGAACGATGCCATTTTGAATGTGTTGGCACAACCAGACTTTAAAGAAAAGCTAAGTTCAGAAGCGGTTGAACTGATGCCCATGAAGCCGGCTGAATTTGCTGCTTATATGAAAGCCGACTTGGCGCGCTGGACTCAATTGGCCAAAGTTCGCAACATTCAACTGGAAAGCTGATCAGGTCAGTTTGATTTCCAATGAAAAAAGCCTGCATCAGCAGGCTTTTTTTTGACGTCTCACTTGGCTTAAAGATTAGCTTAGAGATTGGCTTAAGGATTAACTTTACCCACCACGCCCGCAACCAAATAGTTCATGTTCAAAATTTGCGCTGGCGTCAGTGCTTGACCCGAGGCCACCACGGGCTTGCCTTCGTTGTCCTTGATGGGCCCTTGGAAAATCTGACGCTTCCCCAGAACAATGTCTTTTTGAATTTGCTGAATTTCATTGCGCACTGGGTTGGGCATCTTGGGGCCAAAATCGCCGACGCGAATCATGCCCTCCTTCAAGCCACCACTGGCATTGCCCGTGCGCCATTGCCCACTCTGGACATCTTGCACACGCTGCGTGTAATAGTTGCCCCACTCATGCATCACAGCCATCAGTTGCGCATCGGGCGCCACTTTGCGCATGTCGGAGTGGTAGGCAATCGCCATCTTGCCGCGTTCTTGCGCGGCCACCATCACTGCGTTGGTGGCGGTGTGAAATGTGATCACGTCGACCGACTGATTGAACAAGGTCATGGCCGCATCGCGCTCTTTGGCAGGATCAAACCAGGCATTCAGCCAAACCACTTTGACTTGCGCTTGAGGGTTCACAGAGCGCATGCCCAAAGTGAAAGCATTCAAACCCTGTAGCACTTCAGGAATGGGGAAACCTGCCACATAACCCGCCACATTGGACTTTGTCAGGCGACCGGCCGCCACGCCTGCCAAATAACGGCCCTCGTAGTAGCGGGCGTTGGCCACGGCCACATTCACATCGGTTTTGTAACCCGTGATCGATTCAAACTTCACGTTGGGAAATTCTTTCGCCACTTTGAGCGTTGGCTCCATGTAACCAAAGCTGGTGGTGAAAATGATGTCATGGCCTTGCTGAGCCAAGTCGCGCACCACGCGCTCCGAGTCCGCGCCTTCGGCCACGTTTTCGACCACGGTGGTTTTAACTGAATTGCCCAATGACTTTTCAACCGCCTTGCGACCTTCGTCGTGTTGGTGCGTCCAACCGGCCTCAAAGACAGGTGTCACGTAAACAAAGGCCGCTTTGACAGGCTTGTTGCCAGACGAGGCTGAGGCCTGTGCAGGCTGCGCGGCAGTGGCAGTTAAAGGGGAAAAGGGAGATAAAAAGCAGGCGGCCGCGATCACGGCAGCGAGGTTTTTGTACATGGTAGTCCTCTACATGGCTTCGGTTGAACAACATCAATGGCCGCCGAAGCGCAGACATTGAAA
>CANGCI010000252.1 GCA_947451995.1 Comamonadaceae bacterium
CTGCCACGATTTCGGTACCAATGCCGTCACCCGGCAGAACTGCGATTTTCATGATGATTCTTTTCTCAAACGATGGAGTTTTGACGTTTTTAGGCGACGTGGGCTAACCAAGGCTTGGTGGCCAAGCGTTCGGCTTCATAGGCTTTGATTTTGTCTGCGTAGCGCAAGGTCAAGCCAATGTCGTCCAAGCCGTTCATCAGGCAGTATTTGCGGAAGGCTTGAACGTCAAAAGGGATTTCCTCGCCTTGGGGACGAAGCACCACTTGGCGCTCTAAATCAATGGTGAGTTGGTAGCCGGGGAAGGCAGCCACTTCGTCAAACAATTTGGCCACCACGTTTTCGGGCAAGACGATCGGCAACAAGCCATTTTTGAAACAGTTGTTGAAAAAGATGTCGGCGAAGCTAGGGGCAATGACCGCACGGAAGCCGTATTGGTCAATGGCCCAAGGGGCGTGCTCACGTGATGAGCCGCAGCCAAAGTTTTTGCGAGCCAACAAAATGGACGCACCTTGGTAGCGTGATTGGTTCAACACGAAATCGGGATTGGGTTTGCGGCTTGCGGGGTCTTGGCCAGGGTAGCCCGCATCCAGATATCGCCATTCATCAAACAAGTTGGGGCCGAAGCCAGTCTTGCGGATGGACTTGAGAAATTGTTTGGGAATGATGGCGTCGGTGTCGACGTTCTCACGGTCCATGGGTGCCACAAGACCTTTGTGAACTGTAAATTTTTGCATGTGTATTCCTTGATCGACTGTGTGAGTGCTTCGTTCTCAAATGCACTTAAGCAAATTGACGAATGTCCACAAAATGACCATGAATGGCAGCTGCGGCTGCCATGGCAGGGCTGACCAAGTGCGTGCGTCCACCTGCACCTTGACGGCCTTCGAAGTTGCGATTGCTGGTGCTGGCGCAACGCTCACCGGGCTCTAAGCGGTCGGCATTCATGGCCAAGCACATCGAGCAACCTGGCTCACGCCATTCAAACCCAGCGGCTTTGAAAATCTCGTGCAGACCTTCGCGCTCGGCTTGTTCTTTGACCAAGCCAGAGCCCGGCACCACCATGGCCAACTTGACGGTTTTGGAAACTTTTTGGCCCAAGTTTTTGACCACAGCTGCCGCTTCACGCATGTCTTCAATGCGGCTGTTGGTGCAAGAACCAATGAAAACTTTGTCAACAAAAATGTCGTTCAGCGCTTTGCCGGGTTCAAGGCCCATGTAGGTGAGGGCGCGTTCAATGGCGCCACGCTTGTTGGCGTCTTTTTCTTTGTCGGGATCGGGCACGGTGCCATTGATGCCCAACACCATTTCGGGTGATGTGCCCCAAGTGACTTGCGGCACGATATCGGCAGCGTTGATTTCAACCACGGCATCAAAATGAGCGCCGGCGTCGGATTGCAGGGTTTTCCAATAAGTGACCGCATGATCCCATTCCACACCCGTGGGAGACAACAAGCGACCTTTGACGTACTCGATGGTTTTTTCGTCAACGGCCACCAAGCCAGCGCGTGCGCCAGCTTCAATGGCCATGTTGCAGACGGTCATGCGACCTTCCATGGACAGCGCACGAATGGCCGAGCCACCAAACTCAATGGTGTAGCCCGTACCGCCAGCAGTGCCAATTTTGCCGATGATGGCCAGCACAATGTCTTTGCCCGTGATGCCTTTGGCAACCGTGCCTTCGACCTTCACCAGCATGTTTTTGGCTTTTTTGGCCAACAAAGTTTGAGTGGCCATGACGTGCTCAACTTCGCTCGTGCCAATGCCGTGGGCCAAGGCGCCAAAAGCGCCGTGTGTGGACGTATGGGAGTCGCCGCAAACCACGGTCATGCCGGGGAGGGTGGCACCATTTTCCGGGCCAATGACGTGAACAATGCCTTGGCGTTTGGACATGAAGGGGAAAAATGCCGCGGAACCAAATTCAGCAATGTTGCTGTCCAGGGTGGTAATTTGTTCTTTGCTGATGGGGTCGGTGATGCCGTCGTAGCCCAACTCCCAACCTGTTGTGGGGGTATTGTGGTCAGCCGTGGCCACAATGGAGCTCACGCGCCAGACTTTGCGTCCCGCTTGGCGTAAGCCTTCGAAGGCTTGGGGGCTGGTGACTTCGTGCACCAAGTGACGGTCGATGTACAAGACGGAGGTGCCGTCTTCTTCGGTGTGGACGACGTGTTCGTCCCAAATTTTGTCGTAAAGCGTGCGTGCCATGGTGCTTCCTAGGGTCAAGCCCCGCATTTTAAGCTGATTACGCATATTGCCCGCGCTGTATTTGCAGGGTAGGATCGATGGAATTGCGTATTGAAAAGCTATAGTGTCGAACAGCCGGTCCTAGAAGCGCAAGCCAGCTACATCAGTTAACTTTTATTGAGACTTTTCCATGACGACTGTCCACCCAAGTGACAATGTTTTAGACGGCAAAGCGGCCTCTAGTCCACAACGCATTGGCGTGCCCAAAGAGGTATTCCCTGGCGAAAAGCGCGTTGCCACCGTGCCTGATGTGGTCACCAAGCTGATCAAACTGGGCTTTTCAGTCCTTGTCGAAAAAGGCGCAGGAGAACTGGCCGACCTTTCCGATCAAGCCTACGAGGAAGCTGGCGCAAGCATTGCGCCCAGCGCTGAGGCCCTTTGGCGCGGCAGCGACATCGTCTTCAAAGTCCGCGCACCGACGGCCGATGAAGTTGCCCTCATGCACGAAGGCCAGACCCTCATCGGTTTCTTGTGGCCTGCTCAAAACCCCGATTTGATGCAGCAACTGTCGGCCAAAAAAGTCACAGCCTTGTCCATTGACGCGCTGCCCCGAACCCTCAGCCGTGCCCAAAAAATGGACGCATTGACCTCCATGGCCGGTGTGAGTGGCTACCGCGCTGTGGTCGAGGCGGCAGGTGCTTTTGGTCGCTTTTTCAACGGTCAAATTACGGCTGCGGGCAAAGTGCCGCCAGCCAAGGTGTTCATTGCCGGCGCTGGCGTTGCGGGCTTGGCTGCCATTGGTGCAGCGGCCAGCTTGGGCGCCATCGTTCGCGCTAACGACACGCGTGCCGAAGTGGCTGACCAAGTGGTTTCGCGAGGCGGCGAGTTCGTCAAAGTGAACTTTGAGGAAGAAGGCTCTGGCGGCGGCGGTTATGCCAAAGTCA
>CANGCI010000253.1 GCA_947451995.1 Comamonadaceae bacterium
ATGAAGGTTCAGCGCTTTGCGCACGACTTGCTTAAAACTTTTGCGCGCAAGCAAACCAAGGCGCCACCGGCCAGCATTGGCGCAGCGCCTATCAAAGAGCAAGTGATTCACTACATCAACAAGAAGATGCCAGGTGGTTTGCCCAAGAAAACGGCGCGCGCTTTGCTCGACATTGAAGATCAAGATTACGTGCCGATCATTCGCAACCCAAAGGCCACCACCCCCGAAACAGAGGCGGTGTTTTACTTCCCCGGTTGCGGCTCAGAACGCTTGTTCAGCCAGGTGGGCTTGGCCACGCAGGCCATGCTCTGGCACACCGGCGTGCAAACCGTTTTGCCGCCAGGCTACTTGTGCTGCGGCTACCCGCAAAAGGGCAGTGGTCAGTTTGACAAGGCCGAGAAAATCATCACCGACAACCGCGTGTTGTTCCACCGCGTGGCCAATACCCTGAACTACCTCGACATCAAAACGGTGGTGGTCAGCTGCGGTACCTGCTACGACCAATTGCAAGGCTATGAGTTTGACAAGATCTTCCCTGGCTGCCGCATCGTGGACATTCACGAGTACCTGCTTGAAAAGGGCATGACGCTGAACAACAACGGCGCCTACCTGTACCACGACCCTTGCCACAGTCCGATGAAGTTGCAAGACCCCATGAAGACCGTCAAATCTTTGTTGGGCCCGCAAGTCCTCAAGTCAGATCGCTGCTGCGGTGAGTCAGGCACCTTGGGTGTGACGCGTCCCGACATCGCTACGCAAGTTCGCTTCCGCAAGGAAGAAGAAATTCGCAAGAGTGAAACGCAAATGCGTGACGCTGGCATGGTGGGCGCCAAAGACAACATCAAGGTGTTGACCAGCTGCCCAAGTTGTTTGCAAGGCCTTTCGCGCTATGGTGACGATTTGCAAAATGGCTTGCTAGAAGCCGACTACATTGTGGTTGAAATGGCCAAGCACATTTTGGGCGACCAGTGGATGCCTGAGTATGTGGCTGCTGCCAATGCGGGTGGCATTGAACGCGTTTTGGTTTAAAGAAAGCATCGCATGGCCGGATTGACAGCAGGCGCTCCAACGCCAGAGGCCTTGACCCTTCATGGTCAAAGCAAAGCCTTGGAAATCAGTTTCTCGGATGGCAAAACTTTCCGAATTCCTTTCGAGTTGATGCGCGTTTATTCGCCCTCGGCCGAAGTGCAAGGCCATGGTCCTGGCCAAGAGGTCTTGCAAACAGGCAAGCGCGACGTGGACCTTGTGGAGCTGGCGCAAGTTGGCAATTACGCCGTGCAACCGACCTTTTCTGACGGCCACAGCAGTGGCATTTTTTCCTGGGATTACTTGTACTTCTTAGGGTCCGAACAAGACCAACTTTGGACCCAGTACAACGAACGCTTGCTGGCTGCAGGTGCGCAGCGAGACGATCCCATGCCCGTGGCCGCTGCTGGCGCTTGCGGTCATTCACATTGAAGAGAACGACATCATGAGCTCGACCCATTTCGGTTTCAAAACGGTTGACGAAAAGGAAAAAGCCAAACACGTGCGCGGCGTGTTTGACTCCGTGGCTTCCAAATACGATGTCATGAACGACCTGATGTCGGCAGGCTTGCACCGCGTCTGGAAGGCCTACACCGTGCAGGTGGCCAACTTGCATGAGGGCGATCAAGTGCTGGACATTGCCGGTGGTACGGGCGATCTGTCTCTGGCCTTTTCCAAAAAAGTGGGTGCCACAGGCCGAGTGGTTCACACCGACATCAATGAAGCCATGTTGCGGACTGGCCGCGACAGGCTGGTCAATCAAGGTGTGGTCTTGCCCACCTTGGTGTGTGACGCTGAAAAACTGCCATTTCCCAATGACCATTTCAACGTGGTCAGCGTGGCCTTTGGATTGCGTAACATGACCCACAAAGATGCAGCGCTCCAAGAAATGTGCCGCGTCTTAAAACCGGGCGGCAAGTTGCTGGTGTTGGAATTTTCCAAAGTGGCCAAACCACTTGAGAAAGCCTACGACTGGTACTCTTTCAACGTGCTGCCTAAGCTGGGCAAGTGGGTGGCTGGTGACGATGCCAGTTACCGCTATTTGGCTGAATCCATTCGCATGCATCCCAGTCAAGAAGCGCTGAAAGCCCTTATGAAAAATGCCGGATTTGGCCACGTTGATTTTCACAACTTGAGTGCAGGGGTGGTAGCCTTGCATGTCGGCATTAAATGCTGACGGTTTTTTTCTGAATTTGTCGGAGACAAAGTGAATAAATTTCTAAGCATCGCATTGACACTGGTATTGACCTTGGGCGCTTTGAACGCCGAGGCTGCACGCCGATTGGGCGGTGGCAAATCTTTGGGCCAGCAATCGGGCAACGTGACACAGCGTGAGGCTGTGAAGCCTGCTGCTCCCGCAGCGCCTGCTGCGCCTTCGCAAGCGGCTGCCCCTGCCAAACCCGCAACGCCTACAGCAGCGCCAGCACCCGCACCTGCAAAACGTCCTTGGGGCGCCATGTTGGGTGGCTTGGCCGCAGGCTTGGGCCTGGCCTGGTTGGCACACAGCTTGGGCATGGGTGAAGCTTTTGGCAACATGCTGATGTTTGCATTGTTGGCCATGGTGGCTGTGGCGGTCATCGGTTATTTCCTGCGTTCACGCAGCAACAATTCATCTCAAAATGGCCTGGCCTATCAAGGCGCCGGTCAAACACCTGATGCGCCCGTGACCTTGCGCCAATACAACCCTGAAAAAGTGGGCAATGATGCGTCTGCCCGTCCTTGGGAAGGTCAACAAACAGCCTTTGACAGCACCCCCGAAGCCAACCCCCAAACAGGTGGCTCCATGATTGGTTCTGCCATTGGTGGTTCTGTGCCCAACGCCCTGCAAGGTTCGCAAACATGGGGTGTACCTGCCGGCTTCGACAGCGAGAACTTCATCGCGGCTGCCAAGCGCAACTTCATCACCTTGCAAGACGCATGGGACCGTGCCGACATGGGCTCTTTGCGTGCCATGATGACCGACGGCATGCTGTCAGAAATCAAGAGCCAATTGGCCGAGCGTGAAGCCAACTTCCCAGGCCAACCCAACAAAACCGAAGTGGTCAAGTTGGACGCTTTGTTGCTGGGCAT
>CANGCI010000254.1 GCA_947451995.1 Comamonadaceae bacterium
GTCGTCCCTCATGGGCGCTTACTTGTCTTTTTTCTCTTCTTTGCGCGCGGCCAAAGTGGCGCTCACTTTGACGGGCAAACCATTGAGTTGGTTCAAGGCTTGGTTGAGTTGGAAGTCTTTGTCGGAGCCAAACTCAGGGGGCCGTCTTTCGGACTCTGGTTTTTTGGCTTCTGCTTCCAATTTCTTCAGCGCTTCTTCACGTGCCTTTTGGCGCTCTTCGTTTTTCTTCTCGGCTTCTTGGCCATTGCCCAAGTGCTTTTCCAAATCTTCTTCACGCGTGCGCAAGGCTGCAAACACATTGCCGTTTTCGGTTTCGTCCAACATCACATCGGGCAAGATGCCTTTGGCTTGGATGGAGCGACCGCTGGGTGTGTAGTAGCGGGCTGTGGTGAGTTTCAATGCGGTATCGGGCCCCAGTTGGCGCACCGTCTGCACGGAGCCTTTGCCAAATGTTTGGCTGCCCATGACCACGGCGCGTTTGTGATCTTGCAATGCACCGGCCACAATTTCGCTGGCTGAAGCAGAGCCTTCATTGACCAACACCACCAGCGGAACTTTTTTCAACTGTCCTTGGGTGTTTTGGGTAAGGCGCTGAATGGGATCGACATCGGCACTGCGGCGCCAAAACTGCGGCGCTGCTTTGTAGACAAACTTGCTTTCTTCCAACTGGCCGTTGGTGGACACCACCGTGGCGTTTTCTGGCAAGAAAGCGGCAGACAAGGCCACTGCTGCATCGAGCAAACCACCGGGGTCGTTGCGCAAATCAAGCACCAAGCCCTTGAGCTTGGGTTCTTGTTTGTACATGTCTTCTAGCTTCTTAGAAAAGTCTTCGACGGTGCGTTCTTGGAACTGAGACACCCGAATCCAACCGTAGCCAGAATCCAAAAGTTTGGCTTTGACCGATTGCGTTTTGATTTCTTCCCGCACGATGGTGACGGTGAAAGTGCGGCTCTCGTCTTTGCGGAAAATGGTCAAGAGCACTTTGGTGTTGGGCTCGCCGCGCATGCGTTTCACCGCATCGTTCATGGACAAGCCTTTGACGAAAGTGTCGTCAATCTTGGTGATCAGGTCATTGGTTTTGAGGCCAGCCCGGTCTGCGGGAGAACCTTCAATGGGTGACACCACTTTGACCACACCTTCTTCTTGGGTGATCTCAATGCCCACGCCGACGAATCGACCGGATGTGCCTTCGCTGAATTCTTTGAAACTTTTCTTGTCAAAATATTGAGAGTGGGGGTCGAGACTGGCGACCATGCCTGAGATGGCTTCAGTGATGAGTTTTTTCTCATCCACCGTTTCGACATAGTCGCTCTTCACCATGCCAAACACGGCAGCCAGTTGCTGCAACTCTTCGAGCGGCAAAGGCGCAAACGCGCCACGTGCTGTGGTTTGCAAGGACACCGTGGTGAGTGCACCCGCCAAGGCGCCCACGCTTAACCAACCCACAATTTTCAATTTTTGACCCATGTTCATTGACCCAGAGGGTCTCCTTTTGAACCAATATACACCCTGACGCCCAAGTTTGGAGGCATCAGGGATTGTCTTGGTGGTAATTAGGCCTTGCCTTGGCTGGCCACAGCCGCTGCCGCTTTGGCGGCCGCTTCGGCATCACCCAAATAGTATTTTTTGACAGGCTTCAAATTGGCATCGAGCTCATACACCAATGGGATGCCATTGGGGATGTTCAAGTTCACGATGTCGTCGTCTGAAATGTTGTCCAAGTACTTGATCAGCGCCCGAATGGAGTTGCCGTGGGCGGCCACCACCACGCGCTTGCCTGCTTTGATGGCGGGTGCCATGGACTCGGTCCAAAAAGGCACCACACGCGTCACCGTGTCTTTGAGGCATTCGGTCAAAGGCACGTATTGGGCATTGATCTTGGCGTAGCGCAGATCACCGCGTTCGCAGCGGGGATCTTGAGGCTCCAGAGCGGGGGGCGGTGTGTCAAAGCTGCGGCGCCAGACCAAAACCTGATCATCGCCATACTTTTTGGCAGTTTCAGCTTTGTTCAAGCCTTGGAGCGCACCGTAGTGACGCTCGTTCAAACGCCAGCTGTTGTGTACAGGCAGCCATTGGCGGTCCATGGCATCTAAGGTGTGCCACAGCGTGTGAATGGCGCGCTTTAAGACGCTGGTGTAGGCCAAGTCAAACTCATAGCCTTCGGATTTCAGAAGACGACCAGCAGCTTTGGCTTGTTCAATGCCGGTGGGGGTTAAATCAACATCGGTCCAGCCAGTGAAGCGATTTTCTAAATTCCAAGTGGACTCGCCGTGGCGAATGAGAACGAATTTGTACATGGTGAAAGGTTTAATCAGAGAGGACAATACGGTTTTCCGTTCGCCATTTTAGAATTCGAATCTGGCGTGCGGCCGACAAATGTGCTGCATGTGAACTTTTTAAGGGTTTTTTGTGAATTTTTTGATTGAAAACTGGATGTTGGTTTCCGTGGCCGCGGCGTCTGCCTTGGGTCTTTTCTGGCCCGCCATTACCAAAGGTGCTGCCGGTGGGGTCGAGCCTTCCGAAGCGGTTCTGCTCATGAACCGTGAAAAAGCCGTGGTCATTGATGTCTGCGAGCCTGACGAATTTGCCCAAGGCCATGTGGTCGGCTCCAAAAACATTCCCTTGGGTCAGCTTGAACAACAACTGCCCCAGTTGGTCAAAAACAAAAGCCTGCCGGTCATCATGGTCTGCCAAGTCGGTGGCCGTGCCAGCCGCGCTGCAGCCCAGGCCCAAAAGCTGGGCTTTGAACGTGCTCAGGCCTTGTCCGGCGGTTTGAAGTCTTGGCGCGAAGCCAACCTGCCTGTTGAAAAAGCCTAACCATCGATTTGGAGTTGTTATGCCACAAGTGAAGATGTACACAACGGCTGTTTGCCCTTACTGTGTCCGCGCCAAGCAAGTCTTGAAGTCCAAAGGCGTCACGGACATTGAGGAAATCAGGGTTGACACCCAACCCGAAGCGCGTGATCACATGATGAAAATCACAGGTCGCCGCACGGTACCTCAAATCTTCATCGGTGAGACGCATGTGGGGGGCTGTGATGACCTGATGGCTTTGGATGCCAAAGGCGGCTTGATGCCGTTGCTGCAAGCCA
>CANGCI010000255.1 GCA_947451995.1 Comamonadaceae bacterium
CACACGCATGAACACACAAACTACCACCGAGCACACCGTTCAATTTGTTGATCGACTTCGCAGTGAGGCCGCAGAGCCTCTAGAGCCCATCAGCACCAAAGAGGTGACCAAGGAAACGCAAATCATTGCCATCTACGGCAAGGGTGGCATTGGTAAAAGTTTCACGCTGGCCAACCTGAGTTACATGATGGCGCAGCAAGGCAAAAAAGTTTTGCTGATTGGCTGCGATCCTAAAAGCGACACCACCAGCTTGTTGTTTGGCGGCAAGGCTTGCCCCACCATCATTGAAACCTCTTCACGTTTGAAACTGGCCGGTCAAGCCGTCAGCATCAGCGACGTGTGCTTTAAGCGCGATGGCGTGTTTGCCATGGAGCTGGGCGGCCCTGAAGTGGGTCGTGGCTGCGGTGGTCGCGGCATCATCCACGGTTTTGAAACACTTGAAAAATTAGGCTTCCACGATTGGGGCTTTGACTATGTGTTGCTCGACTTTTTGGGCGACGTGGTGTGCGGCGGCTTTGGTCTGCCCATTGCCCGCGACATGTGCCAAAAAGTGATTGTGGTGGGTAGCAATGATTTGCAGTCCTTGTATGTGGCCAACAACGTTTGCTCAGCGGTGGAGTACTTCCGCAAACTGGGTGGCAATGTGGGTGTTGCTGGTATGGTGATCAACAAAGACGACGGCACTGGCGAAGCGCAAGCTTTTGCTGCCAACGCTGGCATTCCAGTGCTGGCCGCTATTCCTGCCAACGAAGACATTCGCCGTAAGAGTGCCAGCTACGAAATCATTGGCAAGCCCGACAGTGAGTGGGGCTCCCTGTTTGCTGATTTGGCGAAGAACGTCGCTGAAGCGCCACCGATGCGTCCCAAGCCACAAACGCAAGATGAGTTGTTAGGTCTGTTCAGCGCAGACACCGTGGGCCGCAATGTGGTGTTGGAGCCTGCCACGATGTTTGACATGGTGGGCAAAAACGAAGTCATCAAGCCCAGCCTCGAAGTTATTTACGACCAGGCCTAAGCACCATGGCACGTACCATCCCTATCCAAGCTGTGCCTGCTCAAGCAGCACAGGCCCCTGCAGACGGCTTAGGCTGTCATGCGGGTGCAGACCAAATGCTGGAAGCTGCACGCAGCGCCGGCAAGTCAGAGGTGCTGGACCAATACGCCAAAGACTATCCCCGTAAAGCCGATGCGGGTCCGCACGATCAACCGCAAAGCATGTGCCCAGCGTTTGGTTCATTGCGTGTTGGTTTGCGCATGAAGCGCACGGCCACCATTTTGTCGGGCTCGGCATGTTGTGTGTATGGACTCACGTTCACATCGCATTTTTACGGTGCCAGACGCAGTGTGGGCTATGTGCCTTTCAACTCCGAAACACTGGTCACGGGCAAACTGTTTGAAGACATTCGCGAAGCTGTTCATGCGGAAGCCGATCCCAACAAAGTTGACACCGTTGTGATCATCAACTTGTGCGTCCCCACCGCCAGCGGTGTGCCACTTCAGTTGTTACCCAAAGAGATCAACGGCGTTCGCATCATTGGCATCGATGTACCAGGCTTTGGCGTACCCACGCACGCAGAAGCCAAAGACGTGCTGGCAGGCGCCATGCTGAAGTACGCACGTGAAGAGGTCATGAATGGCCCTGTGGCGTCGCCTAAAGGTGGACGTTCTGCAGTGCCTACAGTGGCCTTGCTAGGTGAAATGTTCCCAGCCGATCCCGTCATCATTGGTCAAATGCTGGCGCCCATGGGCTTGGCAGCAGGACCTGTGGTGCCCACCCGCGAATGGCGCGAGCTGTATGCGGCGCTTGACTGCTCAGTGGCTGCGGCCATCCATCCGTTTTACACCGCCAGTGTGCGTGAGTTCCAAGCGGCAGGTCGTCCTGTTGTAGGTTCAGCACCTGTGGGGCTGGAAGGCACGCAAGACTGGTTGCAAAACATTGGTATTTCTGCAGGCATTGCCCAAGACCAAATTGATGTTGCACGCAATCAACAACTGGGCGCCATGCGCGGCTTGTTGTCGCAAAAGCCCATCAAGGGTCGCATCACGCTCAGTGGCTATGAAGGCTCTGAGTTGTTGGTGGCACGTTTGTTGGTGGAGTGCGGCGCAGATCTGCGCTACGTTGGTTCAGCTTGTCCGGCAACACCTTGGAATGAGCACGACAGGCAATGGCTGGCAGCACATGGCGTGCAAGTGCAAATGCGCGCATCGCTTGAGCAAGACATGTCAGCCGTTCACGAGTTCCGTCCCGACTTGGCCATTGGCACCACGCCCTTGGTTCAAGCTGCCAAAGAACTCAGCATTCCATCTTTGTATTTCACCAACCTGATTTCTGCACGTCCTTTGATGGGTGTGGCAGGTGCGGGTTCTTTGGTGCAAGTGGTGCAGTCGGCCATTGGCAATCAGCATCGCTTTGATGAAATGAAAGCCTTCTTCGGTGAAGTGGGCTTAGGCCCTAACGCTGGCGTTTGGGAGTCTGTGCCCGTCGATCGACCTGAGTTCAAAAAAGAAACTCGCCGCTTGCTTGAGAAGCAGATTCAAAAACGCAAATCGGAGGCGATGGGAACATGAGCACCGTCAAGTCTCCTCTCATTTTGGACCATGACCGCGCAGGCGGTTATTGGGGCGCTGTGTATGTGTTCACCGCCATCAAAGGTTTGCAGGTTGTGATTGACGGCCCCGTGGGCTGCGAAAACTTGCCAGTGACCTCTGTGCTGCATTACACCGATGGCTTGCCACCGCATGAGTTGCCCATTGTGGTGACCGGCTTGGCAGAAGAGCAGTTGGGCCGCGAAGGCACTGAAGGCTCCATGAAGCGTGCGCATGCCACGCTAGATCCTGATCTGCCAGCTGTGGTGGTCACAGGTTCCATTGCCGAGATGATTGGTGGCGGTGTCACGCCAGAAGGCACCAACATCCAGCGCTTCTTGCCCCGCACCATTGACGAAGACCAATGGCAATGCGCCAACCGCGCCATGTTTTGGTTGTGGAGCGAATATGGCCTGCGCAAAATACCTGCGCGCAAACCTTTCAGTGAGCGTCCAGCAGGCGAAAAGCCTCGGGTCAA
>CANGCI010000256.1 GCA_947451995.1 Comamonadaceae bacterium
AGCCCAATGACTCAGGTAAGGGTTTGTGAACATCAATTGAGACTCGTATTGTTTTCATATTTTTTAACCTCTCGTGCATTGGCTTTACGAGCTGAAATAATTCGGATGGCATCATTTCTTGTGGTGTAAACAACAGCGAGCACTCTGCCGTCGACCCTACCAAGCGCTAAATATCGATCTTCTCCATAGATAAATCGACTGTCTAATTGGACCTTGCGTTGCGGGTCTCCAAAGACTTGCGCAGCCAAGTGAAAATGGAATCCCCTGATGCGAAAGCAATCTAGGCTTTTGCTTTCATCCCATTCGAATTTCATTGATGAGTGTAGTTCATTGAACTACCTTTAGCAAGAATGAGTGGCCTGCAGCAAAAAATTAGCGAATCAAAGTTCATGCCCCATTGAACATGACTTAACTCAAACGCCTACTTACATTAATTTGCGTAAATCGAATGAAGAAAAACGGATATTGTGAAATTTGCGCAGCTTGCTTCCGTAATTTACGGGCCTTAATTCCTGAATTTACGCGACTTGATTCCTGAATTTACGGCGTTTTTTACCGCTCATCAAAACTCATCACCACCTCTTTGCTGGTAGGCTTGGCTTGGCAGCTGAGTACAAAGCCTTGTTCAGTTTCCCAGTTTTCTAGCGTGAAGTTCTTCTCCATGGCCACGGTGCCTTGCATCACTTTGGCGCGGCAGGTGCAGCACACGCCGCCTTTGCAGGAGTAGGGCAGGTCCAAGCCTGCTGCCAATGCAACGTCTAAGATCTTCTCGGTGGCAGACATTTGCATTTGGTGCTTCTTGCCATCCAGCACCACCGTGAGTGCCACATCGCCTTTTGATTGAGGGGCATTGCCCAAGACCACTTGTTTACGCGCATCTGCTGGCATGGCTTCCAGTGTCGGCGATGTGAATCGCTCTGTTCGAATGTTGCGTGCGGGCACGCCCACTTCTAACAAAGCTTTTTCGGTGGCTTCAATCATGGCTTCAGGGCCGCAAATGAACACCTCGTCCATGCTGGCCGCAGGCAAGAGGCTGTTCACTATTTCTTTGACCTTGGCTTCGTCAATGCGGCCTTCCAGCAAAGGCACTTCTTGCGCTTGGCGAGACAGCACGTGAATGAGCGTGAGTCGGTTGGGGTAACGGTCTTTGAGGTCTTGCAGCGCTTCATTGAACATCACGCTGTCCATGCGGCGGTTGCCATAAACCAAGGTGAATTTGGACTCTGCTTGTTCTTCCAAGGTGCTGGCCAAAATAGACAAGATGGGCGTGATGCCCGAGCCTGCTGCAAAGCCAACGCGGTGAATGGCGCGTGGGCGCTGTACGATGAAACGGCCATCGGCGGGCATGACACGAAGCACATCACCCACCTTCAGTTGCGTGGCAGCCCAATTAGAAAACACGCCACCCTGCACTGGACGGATGCCCACTTCTAAGGTGCCGTTTTGTTCAAATGACTTTTGCGAAGAGCTGATGGAATAGCTGCGGCGCACATCATTGCCATCGATGGTAGCGCGCAAGGTTAAGAACTGGCCCGCTTTGAAATTGAAGCCACTGCGCAATGCGTCTGGCACTTGCAACGTAATGGCCACCGCACCTGCCGCTTCGGGCGTGATGTTGGAAACAGGCAGGTCGTGAAATTTGAAAGCGGTCATGGTGCAAGAGTGATCAGTTGGAAAGGTGCTTGGCGTTAGGCTGAAGCCTTGCATCAATAAGGTTTGAAATAATCAAACGGCTCCATGCATTCAAGGCAGCGGTAAAGCGCTTTGCAAGCGGTGGAACCAAAGTGAGATGTTTCGGTGGTGTTGTGCGAATTGCATTGCGGGCAGGGCACAGCCAACTGTTCGTGGCGACCAGGATTGCTGGCGCTACGAGCGGCAAATTGGATGATGCTGGAGGCGCCACTGCCATTCAGTTTGCCACTTGGTGTTTGGCAATCATGGTCAGCGCCGCTGTGGGGCGGTGCAATGCCATAAGCACGCAACTTTTCTTTGGCTTCGGGTGTAATCCAGTCGGTGGTCCATGCGGGGGCCAATTGTGTTTTGACTTTGCCCTTCAAGCCATGTGCTTGCAGCAAGTTGGAAACGTCGTCTTCAATTTGACCCATGGCAGGGCAGCCGCTGTATGTCGGCGTGATGACCACTTCCAATTGTTCTGTGCCATCTTGTGCAACAGCTGTGCGCACATCGCGCAAGATACCTAGCTCGCGCAAAGTGACCACCGGAATTTCTGGGTCGGTCAAAGACTCTAGCAACGCCCATGCTTTTTCAACTGCGCTTTGTGGAAGCGCAGTGTCTGCAGCGGTGGAGGCCATCGTCATGATGAGCTTGTAACGCTTGACTTACCAAGTGGCGTTGGGATGCGCACGCGCCAAGCTTTGCATCTCGGCCAACATGAAACCCAAATGCTCAGAGTGAACGCTGTGTTTTCCAGTGGGCACAAAGCCGCCAGGCGCAGGGCGCTTGAGTGTGGCTTCGGCTAATGCTTGGTCCACAATTTGATTCCAGTCGTTTTGCAAACTGGCCATGTCCAAACCTGTTGACTTGGCCGCGGCTGTTTCGTAGTCGGAGCTTGTCCAAAACTCTTGCGTATAAGGCATCAAGTGATTGACAGCCGCTTGCGCACGGCCATGCGATTCAGCGGTGCCATCGCCCATGCGCAGCAGCCAATCGCGCGAATGGCGCAAGTGATAGCGCACTTCTTTGAGCGACTTGGCCGCAATGGCGGCCAATTGTTCTTGGGGTGCATGTTGCAGTTTGTCCCACACCAATACCATCAGTGCGCTGTACAAAAAGTTGCGAACCAAGGTGGTGGCAAAGTCGCGCTCGCTGGCTGAAGTAGCGGCCAATGGCGAGTGATGCGGCAACTCTAGCAAGGTGTAGTTTTTGAAATCAGGTACATCGCGAAAGAAGGCCAGTGTGTCTTCTGTTGCGCCATTGCCCATTTGCGCTGCGGCTTCTTGGTAGAGCAATCGCGCTTGGCCCACCAAGTCCAAGCTGTTGTTAGACAAAGCAATGTCTTCTTCCAGAATGGGGCCATGGCCACACCATTCGGCATTGCGTTGAC
>CANGCI010000257.1 GCA_947451995.1 Comamonadaceae bacterium
CGAATGACGTCAAAGCCACTGATGATTTTGCCGCTGGCTCCCAAGCGAATGTGCTGACGCAAATTCAATCCCACCAAGGTGTTGTGAACCAAACGCAGACCTTCAATCATGGGCATGCCCATGTGGTCTGTGAACTCCACGGGTGCCGCGCCCGTACCGCCCTCAGCACCATCCACCACAATGAAGTCGGGGTAGATGCCAGATTGCTGCATGGCTTTGGCAATGCCAAACCACTCCCATGGATGACCAATGCACAGCTTGAATCCGACGGGTTTGCCATCACTGAGTTCGCGCAGTCTTTGTACGAACTGCAGCAATCCCAATGGCGTGTCAAAACTGCTGTGACCTGCCGGCGAGACACAGTCCACACCCACAGGCACACCCCTCGCCTCTGCAATTTCCGGCGTCACTTTGGGGCCAGGCAAAACACCCCCATGGCCTGGCTTGGCGCCCTGACTCAGCTTGATCTCAACCATTTTGACTTGCGGAGATTGCACATTCGCTTTGAAGCGATCAGCATTGAAAGTGCCGTCGTCGTTGCGGCAACCGAAGTAACCGGAGCCAATCTCCCAAATCAAATCACCGCCATGCTCGCGGTGGTAACGCGAAATAGAGCCCTCACCGGTGTCGTGTGCAAAGCCGCCCTTCTTGGCCCCCAAATTCAACGCCATGATGGCATTCGCACTGAGTGCGCCAAAACTCATGGCAGACACATTGAACAAGCTGATGTCATAGGGTTGGGTGCATTGGGCACCGCCCACATGCACTCTGAAATCGTGCGAAGCAATGACCGAGGGACTGATGGAATGGGTGAGCCATTCATAACCTGCTTCTCTGACATTCATTTGCGTGCCAAACGGCCGCTTGTCGGATTCACCTTTGGCCCTTGCATAAACCAAAGAACGCTGTGAACGAGAAAATGGGACGGCCTCACCATCGCCTTCAATGAAGTATTGGCGCAGCTCAGGTCGAATGAATTCCAGCAAAAAACGAAAGTGCCCAATGATGGGATAGTTGCGCAAGATGGCATGGCGAGTTTGCTGCAAGTCATGAATGCCCAGGCCGACCAAAACAGTGAGCAACAGCACCCAAGCCAAACTGGCCTGCCCCACCACCAATTGAAGCGCAGACAAAACCCAAAGGGCCACCACTGCAAAAAAAGCCAAATACCGAACAGGTACACGCTGATCAATCCAATTCAACATCGATAAGTCTCCAGGTGACAGCCAAAAATAGCAAAGCCCTTGAACAAGGGCTTGCAAATCAATCGTTCAAATGACAAGCGGCTTGATGCATGAAGCCAACCGTTTTCAATTGAGGTTCTTCAACTTTGCAACGCTCGGTGGCCTTGGGGCAACGGGGGTGGAAATGGCAGCCTGTAGGCCGATTGACGGGATTAGGAACATCGCCAGTCAACACGATGCGCTTCTTCTTGGCCCTTGGATCCGGTATCGGCACAGCCGACAACAAAGCTTCGGTATAGGGGTGTTTGGGTTGGGTGTACAACTCACGCGAGGTGGCAATTTCGACAACACGCCCCAAGTACATCACAGCAACACGGTTGCTGATGTGCTCCACCACAGACAGATCGTGCGCAATGAACAAATACGTCAAGCCCATCTTGGCTTGCAAGTCTTCCAACAAGTTGATCACTTGTGCCTGAATGGAAACGTCCAAAGCTGAAACAGGCTCATCGCACACAATCAGCTTGGGCGATACGGCCAATGCACGGGCAATGCCAATGCGTTGACGCTGCCCACCCGAAAATTCGTGTGGAAAACGCTTCATGTGGTCGGCATTCAAGCCCACTGTTTCAAGCAAAGACACAATGCGCGCCCGATATTCTTCAGGCGAATGGGTGAGTTTGTGAATGGTCAAGGCCTCGCCAATGATGGCTTCAACGGTCATGCGCGGATTCAAAGACGCAAAGGGATCTTGAAAAATAATTTGCATGTCGCGGCGTATTTCGCGCAGTGCATCGCTGCCCATGGTGCTGACGTTTTGACCATTGAACTTGACTTCACCTGCACTGGGTTCGATCAAGCGCAAAATGCATCGGCCGGTGGTGGACTTGCCGCAACCTGACTCACCCACCATGCCCAAAGTTTCGCCCGCATCGATGTGAAAGCTCACACCATCGACTGCGTGAACGCGATCTACCTCGCGCCCCAAAATGCCACCTTTGATTGGGAAGTGTTTGGTCAAACCTTTGACTTCCAGCAAAGGTGTTGAACGGGTAGACAGGGTCGTTTGATCTGACATGGGATTTAGAGTGAGAAGTGGCAAGCCACTTTGTGCCCCGTTGCAATCTCGCGCAACTCTGGCATTTCTTGGTTGCACCGATCGCTGGCATGCTGGCAGCGAGGTGCAAAACGGCAACCCTTTGGCGGGTTGATCAATTTGGGAACAGAGCCAGGAATGGCTTCTAACCTTTGCTTCTGTGCACTGTCAAAATCGATGCGAGGAATGGACCGAATCAAGCCTTGGGTATAGGGATGTGCAGGGGAAGCAAACAAGTGCTCCACGGTGGCCTCTTCAACCACCCTGCCCGCATACATCACCACCACGCGTTGTGCCGTTTCGGCCACCACGCCCATGGCATGGGTGATCAGCATGATGGACATGCCCATCTGCGATTTGAGATCGTTCAACAAATCGAGAATCTGCGCTTGAATGGTCACGTCCAATGCAGTGGTTGGCTCATCCGCAATGAGCAGTTTAGGCTTGCAGGCCAAGGCCATGGCAATCATGACGCGTTGTCGCATGCCACCCGAAAACTGGTGCGGATAGTCATTGACACGCTGTTCGGGTTTGGGAATGTTGACCAAGCGCAGCATTTCAGTGGCTTGAGCCAGGGCTTGCTTGGGCGTCAGTCCTTCGTGCAAACGCAAGGATTCGGCAATTTGCTCACCCACACTCAACACGGGGTTGAGTGAGGTCATGGGCTCTTGGAAGATCATGGCGATTTCTTTGGCACGCAAACTGCGCATGGCTTGCGCATCCGCTTGAACCAAGTCTTGCCCTTCAAACCAAATTTGGCCATTGGCAATGCG
>CANGCI010000258.1 GCA_947451995.1 Comamonadaceae bacterium
ACCAATGTTGGCGTGGGCAAAGACCACACATTGTTCGCTTTGGTTGACGGCCACGTGTCGTTCGGCACAAAGGGTGCTTTGAACAAGCAAATGGTGAACATCACTGCTGCTTAAACAGCGTGAGCCTTTGCGCAAAAAGCCCCGCCAAGTCGGGGCTTTTTTGTTCCAGAGTTCAAACCTTTACACATAAACTGGATTTCTCATGAAATTTGTTGACGAAGCCTACATTGACATCGCCGCGGGCGATGGCGGGAACGGCTGCGTCTCGTTCCGGCATGAGAAGTACAAAGAGTTTGGCGGCCCCAATGGCGGCGACGGGGGCCGTGGTGGTCACGTCTTCGCCGTGGCCGACCCCAATCTCAACACCTTGGTTGACTATCGTTACTCTCGCCGTCACGAGGCCAAGCGTGGCCAACACGGAATGGGCTCCGACATGTTCGGCGCCATGGGCGACGATGTCACTTTGAAAATGCCTGTGGGCACCATCATCACTGACGCCGAAACCGGCGAGGTGTTGTATGAGTTGCTCAAGCCGGGCGAGGTCATCATGATTGCCAAAGGCGGCGATGGTGGCTTTGGCAACATGCGTTTTAAGAGCGCTATCAACCGCGCACCACGGCAAAAAACACCTGGTTGGCCCGGTGAGAAAAAAGAACTCAAGCTCGAATTGAAGGTACTGGCCGATGTCGGTTTGTTGGGGATGCCCAATGCGGGCAAGTCCACGCTGATTGCCGCCATCTCCAACGCGCGTCCCAAAATTGCCGACTACCCCTTCACCACCTTGCACCCCAATTTAGGGGTGGTCCGTGTGGGCCCCGAGCAAAGCTTTGTGGTGGCCGATGTACCAGGCCTCATTGAAGGCGCCTCCGATGGCGCAGGCTTGGGTCATTTGTTCTTGCGCCATTTGCAGCGCACACGTTTGCTTTTGCACATCATTGACTTTGCACCGTTTGACGAAGCCGTCGACCCTGTTGCACAAGCCAAGGCGATTGTGGGCGAACTCAAAAAATACGACAAAGCCTTGTATGACAAACCACGTTGGTTGGTGCTCAACAAGCTGGACATGGTGCCTGAAGATGAGCGCGAAGCTCGCGTCAAAGATTTCATCAAGCGCTTCAAATACAAGGGACCTGTGTTTGAAATTTCTGCGCTCACCCGTGAAGGTTGTGAGCCTTTGATCAAGACCATTTTCCAGCACATCAAAGCCCAACAGGTGCAAGAGCAAGAGCCGGTTTATGTGGACCCGCGCTTTGTGGAAGAGCCTCCCAAGGATTGAGATTTCCGTGCTGCCACGGAACTTATTGCACATTTAAAAATCATGAGTCAACCCTTCACGTCCACCGTTCTGCGCGATGCGCGTCGCATCGTGGTGAAGGTTGGCTCCAGCTTGGTCACCAATGAAGGCCGCGGTCTCGACGAGGCCGCCATTGGCGAGTGGTGCAGACAAATGGCTTTGCTGGCGCAAGAGGGCCGCGAAGTCATCATGGTTTCAAGTGGTGCCATTGCCGAGGGCATGAAGCGATTGGGCTGGGCCACACGCCCCCAAGAAATTCATGCCTTGCAAGCCGCCGCCGCTGTGGGCCAAATGGGCTTGGCCCAAATGTACGAAACCAAATTGCGTCAAAACGGTTTAGGCAGTGCGCAGGTTTTGCTCACGCATGCCGACCTGGCCGATCGCGAACGATATTTGAACGCCCGTTCTACCTTGCTCACGTTGCTGCAGCACAAAGTGCTGCCCGTGATCAACGAGAACGACACTGTGGTCAATGATGAAATCAAGTTTGGCGACAACGACACTTTGGGTGCGCTGGTGGCCAACTTGGTCGAAGCCGATGCCTTGGTCATCTTGACCGATCAAAAAGGCTTGTACACCGCCGACCCTCGCAAAAATCCTGCTGCCGAATTTGTGCACGAAGCGCGTGCGGGTGACCCAACGCTAGAGGCCATGGCCGGTGGTGTGGGCTCCAGCATTGGCAGTGGCGGCATGATCACCAAAATTTTGGCGGCCAAGCGTGCTGCGGGTTCCGGCGCATCAACCGTCATTGCATGGGGTCGTGAACCCGATGCGCTGATTCGCTTGTGCAAAGGCGAAGCCATTGGCACTTTGCTGGTGGCGCAAACGCAAAAGCAGCAAGCGCGCAAACAATGGATGGCCGACCACTTGCAATTGCGAGGTGCTGTCACTGTCGATCCAGGCGCTGCTTCTAAATTGCTGGCAGAAGGCAAAAGCTTATTGGCCATTGGCATGACCCAGGTGGAAGGTGATTTTTCTCGCGGCGACGTCATTGCCATTCGCGATGTGAGCGGTTTGGAAATTGCCCGTGGTTTGGCCAACTACGCCAGTGCAGAAGCCCGCTTAATTTGCCGCAAACCCTCTAGCGAATTTGAAGGCTTGCTGGGCTACATTGCAGAGCCTGAGTTTGTTCACCGTGACAACCTGATCTTGACGCGCTAAGTGATTCAAGCATCCACAAAAAAGGGGCTTTGAAGCCCCTTTTTCATTGCCCGTCTGTTGGCGGCTTGTTCAAACTGTTTTGAGGATCAGGGTCAAAACTGCCGCCCGGTGGCAGCTCCATGCGAATTTGAGTTTGCATGAAGCCAAATTGAACCGTCAAGGACGCTTCGTGCTTGGGCGGATTGGAGGTTGAGCCCTCTGGGTTGTCTTGTCGGGGCCTGGACGGACCACGGTAAGACCGGCCACGGTTGTCATAGCGTGGCAAGAACCTGGAAAGCTCTGTGAGGGCCATTTCATAGACGCCCCTTTTGAACTCCACCACCACATCGAGTGGCACCCAGAAATCGTTCCAACGCCAAGCGTCAAACTCGGGGTGGCTGGTGGCGCGCAAGTTGATGTTCCAGTCGGGTTCAACCAGCTGGAGTAAATACCAAATTTGTTTTTGGCCCTTGTAATGGCCCCTGGCATCGCGCCGGATGAAACGGTCCGGCACTTCATAGCGCAACCAATCTCGGGTACGGGCCACGATGCGCACATGCTCCGGCAGGAGCCCCACTTCTTCGTGCAGTTCTCGGAACATGGCCTGCTC
>CANGCI010000259.1 GCA_947451995.1 Comamonadaceae bacterium
TCAAGGTTGGCCTAACCATTCTTTGACCAAGGCATTGAAGGCCTCGGGTTTATTGCTCATCACCCAATGGCCGGTGTCAAAGCCCGCCACCCTAGAACCAGGATAAGACGCAATTTTTTCTAACCAACGGTCTGAGTGAAACATGAAGGGTTTACGCTTGCCGTAGATGTAAAGCATGGGCCGTGCGGTGGGCAATTTTTTGAGTACATTGGCCGAGCCTTCCAAGCCTTCTAAGGTCCAAAACCACTTCATGGCATAAGGCACATTCATGCCAACGTGCATGTCAGCCAACGGGCTGGGGCAACGCAATGCTTTGGCCATGTAGCGCGTCATGCGAGTGCCAAGCCATCGACCCGGTGTACCGAAGAACCGTGCAATTTGCCAAGCAATGGCCAGCCATATTTGGTAGCTGAACACACCCCACTTGGCTTTGGCGCGCCATGATGCATAAAGTGCCCTGGAGTTGTGGTCGCCAACATCTACAGCCACCATGCGCCCTACCCGATCTGGATAAGTGGCAGCGTATTCGTAACCAAAGATGCAGCCCCAATCGTGCAAGACCAGAGTGACCGGTTTTTGAGGGCTCACTTGCTGCACCACTTCATGAATGAAGGCCACCATTTCAAGCAAGGACTTGGGGGGCACAGGTGCCTTGGCATCAAAGGCCGGCAAAGTAAAACGCACACAGGTGTGTGTGTCTTTCAATGCCAAAACAGTATCGTTCCAAAGCGCCGATGTATCGGGCCAGCCATGCAACATGACCAGCGTTTCAGGGCCGCTGCCTTCAACAAGAATGTCAACGCCTTGAATGTTCATGGCGATCAGGCCGAGGCATTCATAGCTTGCTTCAAGCGGTCGACGCCTTCCAAAATCTTGTCTTCACCCACCGTGGCAAAACTGAATCGCAGCGTGCTGTGATCTGGGTTTTGGCAATAGAACGGTGCGCCCGGCACAAAGGCCACGCCTTTGTCGATGGCCAGTTTGGCAAAGGCATTGCCATCGCTCACTTTGCCCCCCGCTCCCGTCAGGCTGGCCCACACAAACAAGCCACCTTGTGGCTGGACAAAGGAGATGGCATCGCCCAAATCTTTGTGCAGTGCATCGCACATGGTTTGCGCGCGCGCTGCATACACCTTGCGAACTTTGTCCAAAGTGGCAGGCATGCGACCCGACTTGAGGTAATGCGCTGCAGTGGCCTGTGCAAAGGTGCTGGTGTGCGCATCGCTGAACTGTTTGCACATGACAGCGCGGCTTAGCAATTCGGAAGGTGCAATCATCCAACCCACACGCAAGCCTGGGCTGAGGACCTTGGACAGAGAACCACAATGCACCAACCAATCGCGGCTGCCAGGCACTTGTGCACTGAGGGCCAACAAGCTTGGCGGTGGCGCATCGTTGAAATACAAATCACCGTAGGGGTCGTCTTCCACCATCAGGGTTTTATATTGAACGGCCAGCTCGAGCAATTTTTTGCGACGCTCTAAACTGAGCAAGGCGCCTGTTGGGTTACCAAATGTCGGAATGACATACACAAATTTAGGCTTGTGTTCGGCAATGAGTTTTTCCAAGGCGTCGGTGTCCACACCCTGGCCATCGACCGGCGCAGAAATGAGCTCGGCGCCATACAACCTGAAGCACTGAATGGTGGCCAAAAATGTGGGGCCTTCCACAATCACTTTGTCGCCAGGGCTGATCATGGTTTTGCCAATCAGGTCGAGGGCTTGTTGGCTGCCGGTGGTCACAATCAGTTGATCGGCGGCCAGGCCAGTCACACCCTTTTGCCCCATGAAGTGAGTCAATTGCTCGCGCAAGGGGCCATAACCTTCAGTGGCACCGTATTGCAAGGCGGCGCCAGGCTCTTGCGACAAGGCTTGTGAGGAGGCTTCGCGAATGCCTTCCACGTCGAACATGGCGCTGTCGGGAAAGCCACCGGCAAAGCTGATGATGCCGGGTTTGCCCAGAAGTTTGAACAACTCCCGAATGGCAGAGGTTTCGACATTGTTCAAACGATCGGCAAATTGCAAGGACATGGTGTATCTTCCACAAAACTCGGTTACATCTATAAAGCGATTCTGACTTGAATTGACTGGGCCATTTCGCCATTTTGCTGATATTTTCTCTCATGAACGCACACAACATCGAACTCTTTTTTCACACCCTGAAAGAAGCCAATCCCCTACCCACCACCGAGTTGGCCTACACCTCGGTGTTTGAGCTGGTCACAGCGGTGTTGTTGTCGGCGCAGGCGACCGACGTCAGCGTGAACAAGGCCACCCGCAAGCTGTTTCCCGTGGCCAACACGCCCGAGGCCATCTTGGCCTTAGGACAAGATGGGCTTGAAAGCTACTTGAAGACCATTGGCCTGTACCGAAACAAGGCCAGCAACTTGCTCAAAACCTGCCAGATCTTGATCGATCAGTACCAAGGTCAAGTGCCCCGCTCGCGCGAGGCCTTAGAGTCCTTGCCGGGTGTGGGTCGTAAAACGGCCAACGTGGTGTTGAATGTGGCCTTTGGTGAACCCACCATGGCTGTTGATACGCATATCTTTCGATTGGGCAATCGCACGGGCTTGGCGCCAGGCAAAAACCCACTGGAAGTGGAATTGAAACTTTTAAAACGAATTCCAGAAAAGTATTTGGTCGATGCGCACCACTGGCTCATTTTGCATGGCCGCTATGTGTGCCAAGCTCGCAAGCCTTTGTGCCATCAATGCAAGGTGTCGGCTTACTGCGATTTCAAACCCAAAACAACAAGCTAAGACAAACTTATTTGGGCAGCGCTACCCATCGGGTTTGGCCGTCGTCTTGCCATTCACGCCACTGCAAACGATTTTGAAAGACCGAAGACAAAGCTTGGTGCGTTGCCGGGTCGTTGGGCAAACCTGCGTGAACCAACTGGCCACCAGACATGACCCACACCCCATCGGCTTGCAAAGCCAAGTTAAGTTCGTGCAGCACACTCACCACGGCAGCGCCTTGCTCGTTCAGGCAACGCACCCACTCCAACCAATCGGCCTGATGCGGCACATCCACACCCGCCAA
>CANGCI010000260.1 GCA_947451995.1 Comamonadaceae bacterium
GGTTGGTGGGCCAAAGGTCCAATCAAGGATCCTGCGCAATTGGCATCTGCCTTGAAAGAGGCTGTGGCTGTTGTGAAGTCGGGTCATCCTGCTTTGTTGAATGTATGGACCCAACCACGCTAATCAAGGAGAACACCATGAATTCCAATTTGAATTGTTCCGTCAAATCCTTGGTTGCACTGCTTTTGTTGTGCGGCGGTTTGGGTTCTGCTTTGGCGCAGTCACCTGCGGGTTCCGCAGAAAAAGGCAAGACAGCTTTTGTTCAAAACGGGTGCTGGCAATGCCACGGTTTTGTGGGGCAAGGCGGTAGCGCTGGTGCCAAGTTGGCACCTGACCCCAAGCCGATTGAGTACATTCAAGCTTTTGTTCGCAACAGCGTGGGGCCGATGCCCAAGTACACCGAAAAAATTCTGTCCAATCAGGATTTGATCGACATTCACGCCTATCTCAAGTCCATCCCTAAAGGCCCAGACTACAAGTCGATTCCTTTGTTGAATTGATTTGAGTTTGATTTAGCGATTTTACAGACTTTCCCCAAGCCCGGGCTATGTGGCTGCATGACACAATGCAGCCCATAGCCCTTTTTTTGGGGCGCGTTCATGGAATCGACAAGCAGCATGCAACAAGACATTTTGATCAATTGGTCCCCGCAAGAGACACGCGTTGCCGTGGTCGAATTAGGTGCTGTTCAAGAACTGCATGTCGAGAGGTCACTAGAACGTGGCTTGGTGGGCAATATTTACCTGGGCAAAGTAGCACGGGTTTTGCCAGGCATGCAATCGGCTTTCATTGACATTGGCCTTGAGCGTGCGGCCTTTCTTCATGTGGCCGATGTTTGGCAAAGACAACCCGAGGGTGAGCCGCCTCAAGTTGCCAGAAGTTCTCAGCCCTTGGTGCCGATTGAAAAGCAAGTTTTTGAAGGACAGGCTTTGATGGTTCAAGTGGTCAAGGATCCCATTGGCACAAAAGGCGCAAGGCTCTCCACCCAAATCAGCATCGCCGGCCGACATTTGGTTTTCTTGCCGCAAGATGATCACATTGGGGTCTCACAAAAAATCCCTACTGAACAACGGGATGCGCTTCGTCAGCGTTTGCAAAACTTGGTCGGCAATCAAGGCGGTGGCTTTATCCTCAGAACCAATGCTGAGGACTCCAGTGACGCAGAGCTTGCCGATGACATTGCTTATCTGCGAAAAACGTGGGCCCGCATCAAAGATGCGTCGACGCGGCTTCCTGTTCAGTCTTTGTTGCATCAAGATTTGACTTTGCTGCAACGGGTGCTGCGTGATTTGGTGTCTGAGTCGACGCAAACCATTCGCATTGATTCCAAAGAGCAATTTGAAGGCTTACTGACATTTGCCAAAGAATTCATGCCTGCTGCTGCAGCGCGCCTTCAACTGTACAAGGGTGAGCGCCCCATCTTTGACTTGTACGCCATTGACGAAGAAGTCGCCAAAGCTTTGGGCCGAAGGGTGGATTTGAAATCGGGTGGTTACTTGATCATTGACCAAACCGAGGCATTGACCACGGTGGACGTCAACACGGGTGGTTATGTGGGAGCGCGCAATTTTGACGACACCATTTTCAAAACCAATTTAGAAGCTGCGCACGCCATTGCGCGCCAATTGCGCCTTCGAAATTTGGGCGGCATCATCATTGTTGACTTCATCGACATGGCCCGCGACGAGCATCAGAACGCTGTGTTGGATGAGTTTAAAAAGCAATTGGCCAGAGATCGTGTCAAGACGATGGCGGGTGGCTTTTCACAGTTGGGTTTGCTAGAAATGACGCGCAAACGCACACGTGAATCTTTATCGCACATGCTGTGCGAGCCTTGCCCCAGCTGTGAAGGCAAGGGCAGTGTTAAAACAACGCGAACCGTTGTCTATGACATCCTGCGTGAAATTTTGCGTGAAGCCAGACAGTTCAATCCACGCGAGTTCAGGGTGGTGGCTTCGCCGTCGGTGGTGGAAATGTTGCTGGACGAAGAAAGCCAACATTTGGCTGCGCTTTCTGACTTCATCGCAAAACCGATTTCATTGCAAAGTGAGTCGGTCATGGGACAAGAGCAATACGATATTGTCTTGCTCTAATGTGTCTAATTTGGCGATGACCCCATGTCGCCTTTGTGTTGCAGTCTTGCATAAGCACCGCCTGAATTAATCAAGTCGGCATGTCGCCCTTGTTCAACAATTTCACCTTGGGCCATGACCACCACGCGATCGGCATGTTCAATGGTCGACAAGCGGTGGGCAATGATCAAGGTCGTACGACCCTTCATCAGGTTGTGCAAGGCTTCTTGCACCAGTCGTTCTGATTCATTGTCGAGCGCAGACGTGGCTTCATCCAAAATCAAAATGGGGGCGTCTTTGTACAGCGCCCGTGCGATGGCCAAACGCTGTCTTTGACCGCCCGAAAGCTGCGTGGCATTGTGTCCCAGCACCGTGTCGATTCCGGATGGAAGTCGCTCAATGTGTTCCGACAGATTGGCCGCTTTCAAGCATGCCATCACCCGTTGCTTGTCAATCTCTTGGCCCAGTGCAATGTTTGCACCTACCGTGTCATTGAGCATCACGACATCTTGACTCACCATGGCAAATTGGGATCGCAATGCCGTCAATGGCCAGCTTGCGATGTCGACGCCACTGAGCTTGATTCGCCCTTGGGACGGCAGCACAAACTTGGGCAGCAAATTTACCAAGGTGGTTTTGCCAGAACCAGACGGTCCGACAAAAGCAATGGTTTCACCGGCTACAATTTTTAAATTGAAATGGTGAAGCGCAGCAGGTGCGTCACCGGGATACTGTACGGTGACGTTTTCAAACTCAATGGGTTGAGACGCGGCATTGAAGGCCGTCTGCGAAGAAGCCTGACCCGCGTTGGTCTCGCCGGCCGATTCGCTCTCAACAGCCACTTCTTCTAAAAGTTGCAAGCCTCGTTCAAGCGCAGCCAAACCTCGTGTGATGGGCGTGGCAATGTCAGCAAGTCGTTTGATGGGTGACACCAA
>CANGCI010000261.1 GCA_947451995.1 Comamonadaceae bacterium
ACAAAGCCACAGGTGATGCGGCATCGGCCAGCAAAGCGACGGTTTTGTCGACAGGCCCAGGCAATTGGCCTTGGTAGGCGGAGAACAAAGTACCCAACAAAATGGACCACGGCATGGGGTTTTTGACCATGCCCAGCAAAGCATTTTTGGTAGCCTGTGCGGCACCTTGTTCGCTGGCACCATCTAAACGAGAGAGCGCCACACACAAAGAGGTGGTGATGACCATGTCAATCACGATGGTCACAATGGCAGGTCCAGCAGCGGCAGATCCTAGCAGCGCAACCAACAAAGGCACGCCCATGAAGCCCGTATTGGGAAAGGCGCCGACCAAGGCACCAAACGCGCCATCGTTCCAACCGATTCGTCGATTCATGGTGACCGCTAAGACAAAAGCCACCATGACCAAAGCGCAAAACAAGTACATGAAAAAAGCACCCGCATCGAGCAGCTGTGCAATGGGGGTACTGGCACCAAAGCGAAACAGCATGCAAGGCAGCGCAAAAAACAACACGAAACCATTGAGCCCTGGAATGGCTTCAAAGGGCAACAGTTGTCGGCGCGCAGCCACATAGCCGCAAAAGACCAATGCAAAGAAGGGGAAAGTGACGCGCAAGACATCTAACATGGTCCACATTGTGCCTTGGAAATTGAGCCCGATTTGCCCGCTATGATTCAAGTCATTCCCGCCTGACTTCTGTGTCGGCGTTTCTGTCCCCAAAGCATGTCCACCCCCTCCTTCGGTTTAAACCCGGCGCAATTAGAAGCCGTCAACTACGTCAAAGGCCCTTGCCTTGTATTGGCGGGCGCTGGCTCGGGTAAAACACGTGTGATCACGCAGAAGATTGCGCGCTTGATTGAAGTGGGCTTAGAACCCAAGCGCATTGCAGCCATCACCTTTACCAACAAAGCGGCAAGCGAAATGCGCGAACGCGCTCGCAAACTGATTGGCAAAGGTGCGAAGGATGTGATGATTTGCACCTTCCACGCACTGGGCGTGCGCATCATGCGACAAGACGGTCACGTGCTGGGGCTCAAGCCACAGTTCAGTATTTTGGATGCCGACGATGTGGTGAGCATCTTGAAAGATTGCGGCGGCACCACAGACGCCAACACAGCGCGCCAATGGCAATGGGCCATCAGCGCTTGGAAGAACAGCGGCTTGAACAGTGCGCAAGCCGAGGCCATTGCCAAAACTGAAAACGAACGCGTCACCGCGCGCATCATGGGCCGCTACGAAGAGCGTTTGGCAGCCTACCAAAGCGTGGACTTTGACGACTTGATTGGCTTGCCCTTGAAGCTGCTGGCCGATTTTCCAGAGGTTCGAGAACGTTGGCAGGCGGCCATGGGCCATGTGCTGGTTGACGAATACCAAGACACCAACGCCACACAGTACGAAGTGCTGAAACATTTGGTGGGCGAGCGCGCTAGATTTACCGCGGTGGGTGATGATGATCAATCGATCTATGGTTGGCGCGGCGCGACGCTCGACAACTTGAAACGCTTGCCGCAAGACTTTCCACAGTTGAAAGTGATCAAGTTGGAGCAAAACTACCGCTCGACCAGCGCCATTTTGCGTGCCGCCAACAACGTGATCGAACCCAACCCCAAGCTCTATCCCAAGACGCTGTTTTCTGAACTGGGTGAAGGCGAACCTGTGCGCGTCATGGATGCCGACAATGAGGAACACGAGGCCGATCGCGTGGTGGCCCGCATTCAATCATTGCGCGCAGGTACCGCCACCACAGCAGGCGGTGTGCAATACCGCGATTACCGCGAGTTCGCCATTTTGTACCGCGCCAATCACATGGCAAAGCCTTTTGAAAAAGCTTTGCGACGCGCGCAAATTCCCTACAAAGTATCGGGCGGCCAGAGTTTTTTCGATCGCGCAGAAATCAAAGACTTGTGTGCATGGTTTCGCCTGTGGGTTAACAACGATGACGACCCGGCGTTCTTGCGCGCTGTCACCAGTCCCAAACGGGGCATTGGCCATCAAACTTTGGCGAGCCTTGGCACCTTGGCGAGTCAATACAAATTGAGTTTGTTTGAGGCCTTGTTTTCCAACAGCCTCAGCAGCCGACTTTCTGCGCGCGCCGTGGGCAGCCTGCACGAGTTTGGTCGCTTCATGAACGATTTAGAGTACCGCGCCAAACGAACCCATGGCGCCGAAGAAGCCAAAGCCTTCTTGCTGCAATGGCTCAAAGACATTGGCTACGAAAAGCATTTGTACGATGGCGAAGACAACGAAAAAGTAGCCGCAGCGCGCTGGACCAATGTGCTCGAGTTTTGCGATTGGATGGCGGGCCGGTGTGGCGGTACGATCGATGACGCGGCTGGCGTGAACGTGGCAAGTGAGACCAAATCTTTGCTGGAAGTGGCGCAAACCATTTCGTTGCTGTCCACCTTGAACGAACGTGAGGAAGATCCCAATGTGGTCACCCTTTCAACATTGCATGCTGCCAAAGGTTTGGAGTGGCCGCACGTGATGTTGGTGGGTGTGAACGAAGGCTTGCTGCCCTTCAAAATGGACGAGGACAACAAAGAGTCGATCGATGCAGAAGTTCACGCTGAGGGACAACTGACGCGCTTGCAAGAAGAACGGCGCTTGATGTATGTGGGCATCACGCGTGCGCAGCGCTCATTGGCTGTGAGCTGGACCAAACGCCGCAAAAAAGGGCGCGAGACCATTGCGGCATTGCCCAGCCGATTCATTGCTGAGATGGCTTTAGACAAAACCACCATCAAAGAAGACCCGCGCGAAAAGCTTCGCGCTTTGCGTGCCGAGTTTGCGATGAAGGCTGCTGCGGCTTCGGTTGCTCAGAAGGACTGAATCACAACTCGCAACGATGAAGCTTATTCGGCCAGCTGGGATGAAGCGCGAATCACCAGTGGACTGCTAAGTTGACGCGACGCAGGTTGACGTCCCTGCATCACCTCTTGCAAGGATTGCAAAAGCGCACGTGCTGCTACATCCAATGGTTGATGAATGGTGCTCAAGGGCGGGAAGC